>DASXHV010000105.1:0-2225 GCA_036488285.1 Jatrophihabitans sp.
GCTGCGCGCAGAGACCGACGAAGCGCTGACGTTGACCGGCAAGGATGTCGGGACGCCGATCCTGCATTTCCGCCCACCCACCGGCGTGGCCTTCTTCGGCCCGGTGATCAGCCGCCTTCCTCGACCGGAGGAGGCAGTTCAACTCTGGGACAACGTGATCGGGTTGGCCACCTTTCCCGGTTTCGCCGAGCTCAAGCGCAGCCTGCGCGAGCGGCCGCAGCTTACGAGCTTCGGGGTCGACCCCGAAGGTACGGGCATAGTGGAGGACTGGCACGGCGGTAGCCGCCGCACCAAGAAGTAGCACCGCTCAGCGCTTGAGTCGAGTCCAGGCCTCGAGCAGCTCGGGGTCGCCGTGTACGTCTACGGAATCGGCCCGGGCGGTTGGTCAGCCATAGCAGCACGTCGGACGCCGTACCACCAGTTTCAGCAATTCTTGGCGGGAGTACCCGGTGTCGGTGTGGGTCAGCAGAAAGGTCAGCAGGTCGAACTCCCGGCTGTCAAGCTGACCGGTCGGCCGTCGACGATCACCGCGCGGGCTGCCGTCAAGACACGTAGCGGACCGGCGCTCAGTTCCGACGGCAGTTCGGCCGTCGATGGGGCGCGGCGCAACACTGATCGGACCCGAAGCGCCAGTTCACGCGGACTCAACGGCTTCGTCGCATAGTCGTCGGCTCCAGCCTCCAATCCGGCGATGCGGTCGTCCTCTTCGCCGAGCGCCGTCAGCAAAATCACCGGCACCGCGTATCTGTCCCCGCGACGCATGCTGCGGCACAAGCGGCCTCGGAGCGATCTCAGTCAGGTTGGCCGGGCTGATTCATCAGATGAATCAGCGTGTGACACTGAAATGTCACTGAGTTGAGCACAAATCATCGTCAACCCGGGAATGGGTCGATGTCCGGGTGGGGCCAACATCACTCTGCGAAAGGTGGGAAAGATCAGCCCGTCGACCTCGCGGTGGCGGCAGGTGAAGTGCGCGGCCTTCAGTGGAATCGGCAACAGCCGCGCGAGGAGTCGTGCTTCGGTGAACACGTCAGGTAGGTAGTCGTGGCGACGAATCAGCCCACGCTCATCGATGTAGAAGGTCTCGCGGTGGCAGTGCGAGTCAAATCCAGATGGATATTCGACCTGGAGCCGACGCCAAATCTGGTTATCGCCTCGCCAGTCCTCGCCGCGCTGCACATAAAATTCTGGCCGCGTCAGGCGGTAGGGATGTGACATGTAATTGGACATTGCGTACCCGACGAAATATGCCGAATCGATGATGCCCCACCGTCGGATGCGTCGGACGGCGCCGAGGCCATGAAACCCACGCCGGGCTTGGGTGCGACGTTCGATTACCTTGCCGTCGGATTCCACCCGCACCTCGTCGTGGGAGAAGGTGCAGGTGAGCTCGGCGGTCGGAAAGCCATCCATCACATTGCGGAGGCCGTGAATATCCACCTTCTGGTGGTAGTGGTAGTCCTCGAGTGGCCGACCCGGGAATTTCCACGTCGGCAACAAACCACGGACTTGTACGTGGGCACTGACCGTTTGTGCCTTGGCCCACCGCGCGGCTCCGCCGTGGGCCTCCACCACCTCCGACAGCAGAGCAGCCCCTCGAGTCGCGGCGAGATCTGAGTGTCGCGTCAAGCCCGGCGCATCGCCGTCGTGCGCGGCGCGCGTGACCGCGAATCTGTCGTGGACAGCGCGGACGTCGGCCCCAGCGTTGCTGATCTTCATTGCTTGATCCCTTCTCCGGGGCTCCACGGCGGCAGAGCCTTCACCGGGATGACGAAGCCGACGCGCCAGTTTCGACACAGGAGGGGAAGAATTCGTCGAAGAAGATCGGAGGTCGTCGTGAAATACATGATCTTGCTTCAGAGCAATCCGCAGTTCCTCGAGCGCTGGCAGGCACTGCCCAAGGAGCAGCGGGAACGGTTCGGCCGCGACCACCTCGCGCTTAGCGCCGAGCTTGCCGACACGGGCGAGTTGGTTGCCATCGAAGCTCTCGCGGACCCCGCCCTCGCCAAGCGTGTCACCGTCACCGGCGAGCAAACGATGATCAGCGACGGGCCGTTCGCCGAGGTGAAGGAGCACCTGGCCGGCTTCCTGCTCGTCGACTGCGAGGACGAGGATCGCGCCTTGGCGATCGCTGCGCGCGTGCCTGACGCTCTCTGGGGTCTGGTGGAAGTCCGGCCGGTGCTCGATTTGAGCGAATGGGACATGTGAGCGCCGCCGAGCCGGCC
>DASXHV010000119.1:0-50321 GCA_036488285.1 Jatrophihabitans sp.
GTTGACCCGGACGCGTTCCTGGCGTGGCTGGCCGACGTCGATGAGTCCGAGCCGCCGCCGCCGCCGCCGGTGCCGGAGTCACCCGAGTTCGCCGATGAGTACGCCCAGGCGCACGGCGATGAGTACGCCGAGGCGCGCCCGCTCGACCCGGCCGGGCTGGAGCTGGATGCCCAGCTGGACCGGCTGCTCGAGTTGGGCCGCCAGATCGCGGGCCTGGATGCCCAACGCCAGCTTGTGTTGGCCGCGATCGCCGCCCAGGACGGCACCGTGGAAGGCTGGTCGGCCGAACTGGTGTCCTGCGCGTTGCGGGTGCCGACCCGGACCGCGCAGGGCATGCTGGCCGCCGCGCAGACCCTGACCGAATCGCTGCCCGGCACCCTTCAAGCCCTACACACCGGTGTGCTGAGCCTGCGGCACGCCCAGGCCATCACCGAAGCGGCCTGGCAACTCCCGCCCGACCGGCCCGAGCTGGCAGCCCGGTTGGAGCAACGGGTGCTCGGCCGGGCCGGCGATCAGAGCCTGACCCAACTGCGGCGTGCGCTGCGCCAGGCCGTGATCGCGCTGGACCCGGCCAGCGCCGAAGCCCGCCACCAGGCGGCCCGGGCCGACCGCGGCGTGCAACTGTGCCCCGGTGAGGACGGCATGGCCGAACTACGGGCCCTGCTCCCAGCCCCGGACGCCGAACTGCTCTACCGCCGGCTCACCGACGCCACCCGGCTACTACCCGGCACCGACCCCCGCAGCCGCGACCAGCAACGCGCCGACCTGCTCATCGACGCCGTCCAGGCCGGCATCCCCACCGACGCGCTCCCCACCCGGCACGGCCGACGGCCCAGCATCAACATCCACATCAACGCCGACACCCTGCTCGGACACGACCAGCAACCCGGCTGGCTCGACGGCTACGGAGCCATCACCGCCCACCAAGCCAGACACCTGGCCGCCGACCCGACCGGCACCTGGCGACGCCTGATCACCGACCCCGCCCACGGGCACCTGCTGGACTACGGCACCACCATCTACCGGCCACCGCAAGCGTTGGCTGACCATGTGATCGCCCGCGACCCGGCCTGCGTGTTCCCGACCTGCAACCAACCCTCCCACCGCACCGACCTGGACCACATCCAGCCCTTCGACCGCGGCGGACCCACCAACCCCACAAACCTGGCCCCGCTATGCCGACGACACCACAACGCCAAAACCCGGGGCATCCTCACCTACCGACGAAACAACGACGGCAGCTACACCTGGACCCAACCCACCGGCCACACCCACACCAACCACCCCGACCCCCGCTGGACCACGCCGAAAACCCGGCCCGCCGCCGACAACCCCGACCAGCCCCACCGCGAACCCGACCAGCCCCACCGCGAACCCGAGCAGCCCCACGACGAACCCGAGCAGCCCCACCGCGAACCCGAGCAGCATCACGGCGAACCCGACCAGCCCCACCACGACCAACCCGACCAGCCCCGCGACGAACCCGAGCGGCGCGCCCAGCACATCAAGCCCGCTGAGGAAAGCGATGCTCAACGGCAGGCCCGAACCCGGCAGACCGAAGACGCCAGCTACCAGCAACTGCTCACCACGCTGCAAGCCGAACTACAACAAGCCACCCAACAGCACAACCCCGCCGCCATCACCGCAGCCCAAACCGCCCTCAACACAGCCCACCAACAACACCAACGCATCCTGCACAACCGCGACGACCCCAACTACCCACCGTTCTGACCACCACCTACCGGGGGCGGGCTGGGACTGGGGCTCCGGAGGTACGGGGGCGCCGAGCTAGCTGACTGTGAAGACCGCCTTCTGGGGAGCGGGAGCGGGTGGGGAGACTTGGGTAGCGGCTACCGAGTCGGCGACATAGACCTCGATCTGCCCGGTTTCAACGATGAAATCGGCCTCGTTGTTGTAGAAGCCGACGTCGTCGGGCGTAAGAGTGAACGAAACGGAGCGCGTCTCGCCGGCCTTCAAAGTCACCCGTTTGAAGCCACGTAGCCGACGTACCGGCTGCGAGATGCTGGCGACCGGATCGTGTATGTACAACTGCACGACCTCGTCACCTGGGACGGGTCCGGTGTTCTTTACGTCGACGGTAACGGTCACCTTGCCACCGCGCCGGCTCATCGTGGTCGAACTCAACCGTATGTTGGCTATCGAGAACGTCGTGTAGCTCAGACCGAACCCGTAGTCGTACAGCGGACCGAGCGGTAGGTCCAGGTACTTCGATGTGTACTTGTTCCCAGGGTCGCCAGGCCGTCCGGTATTGCTGTGGTTGTAGTAGATCGGCACCTGCCCCACAGTGCGGGGGAACGACACCGGCAGCTTGCCGCCCGGGTTGACGTCACCGAACAGCAAATCGGCCACCGCGTTACCTGCTTCGACGCCAGGCGCCCAGGCCTCAAGGATCGCGGTTGCGTTGTCGGTGACGACTTGCAGCGTGAGCGGCCGCCCGTTGAACAGCACCGCGGTGAACTTCTTCGTCGTCGCGCCGATCGCGGCGACCAGTTGCCCCTGCACGCCGGGCAGATCGATGTCGCTACGAGCCGAAGCCTCACCGCTCATCGCCGCGCTCTCGCCCAGGGCCAGCACGACGGCATCGGCTGCGTTCGCGGCGGCCACCGCGGCGGCGAAACCGCTGGTGTCGGTCGACTCGATGTCGCAGCCCATCACGAAGTTGACAGTCGCCGACGGCACCGCCGCCTTGATGCCGTCCACCACCGTCACCGGCGGAGTGGTCGAGGAACCGGTACCAAGTCCGGACCAGGTTCCGTTCAGGTCGTACGTCGCTTCGCCCAACGGGCCGATCACTGCGATGGTGTGGGTGGTCTTCGCCAGTGGCAGCAACCCGCCGTCGTTCTTCAACAGCACCATCGACCGCCCAGCCGCTTTCCGGGCAGCAGCCCGCGCGCTCGCCGACACCGAGGTGACCTCACCGGACTCGTCGACATAGGGATGGTCGAACAGACCAAGTTCGAACTTGACCCTCAGCAGGCGCCGGACCGCATCGTCGATCTCGCTCTGCGTGATGCGCCCCGCGGCCAGCAGCTGCTTGCCAAAGTCGACGTAGTTCGTGGACACCATCTCCATGTCGACACCTGCGCGGATACCGAGCGCGGCTGCATCTGCGCCGTTGCCGGCCACCCCATGCATGATCAGTTCCTGGATGCCGGTGTAGTCGCTGACCACGAAACCGTTGAACTCGTAACGGTCCTTGAGGATGTCGCGCAGCGTGTAGGTGTTTGCGTGCGCCGGTACGCCGCTCACAGTGTTGAAAGCGGCCATCACAGTCGCAACACCGGCTTCAACGGATGCCTTGTACGGCGGCAGATACAGGTTGTGCAGGCGCTCGATTGACACGTCGACGGTGTTGTAATCGCGACCTCCTTCAGCGCCGCCGTACGCGACGTAGTGCTTCGCGCACGCCGCGAGCTTGTCGGCGGCCGAGATGTCCTTGCCTTGATACCCGGTCACCTTCGCGACCGCGAGTTGCGTTGTCAGATAAGGGTCTTCGCCATTGCCCTCAGCAATCCGGCCCCAGCGTGGCTCGTGCGTCACGTCCATCATCGGGGCGTACGTCCACGTGATACCGCTGCGGCGTGCCTCCGCGGCTGACATGGTCGCATCGGTGTGCGCGACGTCCGGATCGAAGCTCGACGCCTGGCCCAATGGGATCGGGAAGTTCGTGGTGTACCCGTGGATGACATCGAGGCCGAAGATCAGCGGGATACCAAGCCTGGTCTTCTGAACCGCGATGTGCTGCAGCTCGTTGAGCGTCTTGGCACCGACCACTGAGAAGACTCCGCCACACGGGTTCTTCGACGCCAGCGAAGTCATCGCAAGTGACGGCAGATTGATGAGCTGAAGCTGACCAAGCTTCTCGTCCAATGTCATGCGCTTGAGCAGCGCAGAGACGCGCTGCTCGACGCGGCTGTTCTTCGGTTCCGCGTGCCGGGCGTCGGTCGGCATCGAGGTTTGTGCGCCGGCGGCCGGGGCAGAGGTCAGCCCGCTGGCAGCTACGCCGCCGACCAGCGCGCCACCGCCCAAACCGGCCAGAGCGGTACGTCGGCTAACAGTTCGAACGGTCATGGTTCGACTCCCTCGCACAGTGGTCGTGGTCAGGTCGCATTCCGGGTGGGCTGGGAGCGCTCCCTGCGGTCGTGACCCAACGTGCCACCACCGCTGTTAAAGGTCCGTACGGGAAACGATCATGTTCCGTCTGTGTAAAGGGTGCCTTGACAGATGCCTACTAAACCGCTTTGGTAAGTCAACTAAACCGGTTTGTTGATTCGGCCGGGTCGCTGATCCGAATTGCCGAGTTCAGGTCGAGAGGAGACGTCGAGATGGCCAACCGCCGCCCCACCATCTCCGACGTCGCGCGGCGTGCCGGCGTCTCGAAAGGCTCCGTCTCGTTCGCTCTCAACGGACGCGACGGCGTCTCCGAAGCAACTCGAGAACGCATCTTGTCCGCCGCCGGCGAATTGGGCTGGACGCCGAGCCTGCGTGCCAGGTCGCTTTCCACCTCACGCGCACACGCGGTCGGAATGGTGCTGGCCCGCGATCCTGCGCTGCTCGGTGCCGACCCCTTCTTCCCTGCCTTCATTGCAGGCGTCGAATCGGCACTCGCCCCGGTCGGCCAGGCGCTGCTGCTGCAGGTCGTTCCCGATCAGGCCGATGAGTTCGAGGCCTATCGCAGGCTTGCCGATCAAGGACGGGTCGACGGAGTTTTCATCGCGGACCTGCGCGCCAACGACCCGCGTATCGAGCTGCTGGCCGAGTTGCCGTTGGCAGCGGTGACATTGAATCGGCCAGATGTCGACTCACCGTTCCCCGCGGTGTGCGAAGACGATCGGGCCGGCATCGCCCTGCTGGTGCGCAGCCTGGCCGATGAAGGCCACACCCGAATCTCGCACGTCAGCGGTCCAATGGAATATCTGCACGCCCGGAACCGGCGGCAGGCATGGGAAGAGGCACTCATCAACGCGGACCTGGCGCCAGGCCCGCTTGCGGTAGCCGATTTCACCGCCGCAGGCGGCAGGAAAGCCACCGAACAATTGCTGGACGGTCCGAGTCCACCCACGGCCATCATCTACGCCAACGACCTGATGGCCATCGCCGGTCTCAGCTCCGCGCAGCAGCGAGGCATCGGTGTGCCGGACCAGTTGTCCATCACCGGCTTCGGCGGCTCCGAATTGTCTGCTCACGTTCACCCAGCGCTGACAACAGTGATCAGCGATCCATTCGGCTGGGGCCAGTCGGCCGCCAGCGCACTGCTCGGTGTAATCGACGGCAACCAACCCGTCACCGATATTGCATTGCCGCCGGTCCAACTGGTGCTACGGGCATCGACTGGACCGGCACCCTCCGGGGCTTAGTTAGTTCCTCGACCGCGTTCGCGGCCCATCGGGTCCCGGGGTCTGCCCTGATCACCTTCGCTGAACAGGAGAAAAGATGAAGTCCAAACGCCTTATCGTCGGCATCCTCGGCGCGGCCCTGGCGGCCAGCGCGCTCGCCGGCTGCGCTGGCGGTGGCGGCAGCAAGTCCTCGGCCGAGACCACCAAGCATGGCCCGATCAACATCTGGTATTCCAACAACGCTTCCGAGGTCGCTTGGGGAAAGCAGATCGTCGCGGGTTGGAACGCCGCTCACCCGACCGAGAAGGTCACCGCGCAGGAGATTCCCGCGGGCAAGTCCTCCGAAGAGGTCATCGGCGCGAGTATCACCGCCGGTAACGAGCCGTGCCTCATCTACAACACGTCACCAGCTTCCGTGCCGACCTTCCAACAGCAGGGCGGCCTGGTATCGCTGAACGGCTTCTCCGACGGCGCGAGCTACATCGCGGCGCGTACTGGAGGTCAAGCCGACCAATACAAATCACCGGACGGCAACTTCTATCAGATGCCGTGGAAGTCCAACCCGGTAATGATCTTCTACAACAAGAAGATCTTCGCCAAGGCCGGCATCTCGACTACGGCACCGCCACTGGGCAACTACACCGACTTCCTTGCCACAGCGAAGAAGGTGGTGGCTTCCAAGGCCGCGAAGTACGCGATCTATCCTGCGCCGTCGAGTGAGTTCTATCAGTCCTGGTACGACTTCTACGCGATGTACGCAGCCGAATCCGGGGGCAAGCAGCTGGTCGCCGACAAGAAGGCCACCTTCGATTCCGATGCCGGCAAGGCGGTCGCAGCGTTCTGGCAACAGATGTACGCCCAGAACCTCGCGGGCAAGGAAACCTACAACGGTGACGCGTTCGCCGATGGGGTGTCGGCGATGGCGATTGTCGGACCGTGGGCGATCGCCTCCTACCAGGGCAAGGTCAACTGGGGAGTGGTCCCGGTTCCCACCTCGGCGGGCAGCACCGGTGCAGAGGTCCCGACGTTCAGCGATGCGAAGAACGTTGGCATGTACGCCTCGTGCCAGAATCGCGGCACCGCGTGGGACTTCTTGAAGTACTCCACCAGCAGCGACGCCGACGGAAAGCTGCTCACCGTCACCGGGCAGATGCCGATGCGTACCAACCTGCCCCAGACCTACGCGTCCTACTTCGCCAGTCACCCGGAGTACAAGACCTTCGCCTCTGAGGCCGCGCACGTCGTCGAGGTTCCGAACGTGCCGAACTCGGTCGAGATGTGGCAGGACTTCCGCGATGCATGGTCCAAGTCGGTGATCTTCGGCAAGCAGGCGCCGAACGACGCGCTGAGCGCCGCCGCCAAGAAGATCAACGATCTGCTGGCACAGAACTGAGGCCGGCAGATGACCACCACCGTCAGCGGTCCCGGACGCAGATCCGGGGCCCGGCGGCTGGTGCCCAAGATCGTGGGGCGTCAGCCGATCGGGATGATCTTTGCCGCGCCGTATGCGTTCTTCATCGCAGTGGTGTTCGCCTACCCCTTGGGGTTCGCAGTGTGGATGTCCTTCCACAAGTTCTTCTTCACCGCTCCGGGCGTTTCGGTGCCACGGCCCTTCGTCGGTCTGTCCAACTACCGCAAGGTGCTCGCCGACCCGGCGATCCGACAATCATTCGTCAACGTAGGCGAATTCCTCATCATCAACGTCCCGTTGACGGTCGTCTTGTCGCTGGGTCTGGCCACCGCGCTGAATGCCGCGATCCCGTTCCGGACGTTCTTCCGGGTCAGCTACTACGTGCCGTTCGTGACCGCGAGCGTCGCGGTGGTAGGAGTCTGGCTGTTCCTGTTCCGTGGCAACGGTCTGGTGGACAACCTGCTCGGCCCGCTGGCTCCCAAGCCCGCGTGGCTGGTCAACGGCCACTGGGCAATGCCTTCGATAGCCATCTTCGTGACCTGGAAGCAGCTCGGTTTCTCGATCCTGCTGTATCTGGCCGCATTGCAGAATGTACCGAAGGAATTGTATGAATCCGCCTCTGTCGACGGTGCCTCGAAGTGGCGCAGCTTCCGCTCGGTGACGGTGCCAGGCGTGCGCACGGCAACCACGCTCGTGACGTTGTTGGCCATCATCACCGGCACGAATCTGTTCACCGAGCCCTACCTGTTGACCGGCGGCGGTGGGCCCGACGGCCACACCAGCTCGCCCGTGCTGCTGATGTACCAGCGTGGCATCGAGCAGGGACATCCCGACGTGGCCGCCGCGATCGGCGTGCTGCTTGTGGTCGGCGTCCTGATCATCGCCGGTGTCCAACAACTGTGGGAGGCCCGACGATGACCGCTACGCTGCCGCGCCTGGATTCCGACAACGTCGAGCCGACGCTCGAAGCGGCTCCGCAGCGCAAGCGTCACGTGACACTTCGCGTCATCGCCCTGAGCATCGGCGCGTTCGTGTTTCTGTTCCCCTTCTATTACATGATCATCGGATCCTTGCAGCGAAAGGGCGATCCTTCGATCGGCGGCGTGCTGCCCAGACCGGGCAACATGACGCTGCACAACTACGCGTCCATCAACGCGGCGGTGAACCTGGGTCGCACTCTCATCAATTCGGGAATCTTCACCGGTGGGGTGCTGCTGTGCACAGTCATCTTCGGGCTGCTCGCCGGATATGCCTTGGCGCAATTGAAGTTTCGCGGTCGAGGCACCTTGTTCAGCGCGATGCTCCTGCTGCAGATCGTCCCGTTCCAGCTGCTGACCATCCCGCTGTACGTGCTGATCGTGCGCAACTACGGGCTGGCCGATTCCTACCTTGGGATGATCGCCCCGTTCGCAATCAACTCCACCGCGGTTTTCGTGTTCCGGCAGTTCTTCCTGCAGCTGCCGCCGGAGCTGTTCGACGCGGCCCGCATCGACGGTGCCAACGAGTTCCGGGTGCTGTGGAACATCGCGATCCCGCTGGTGCGACCGGCATTGCTCACCGTGGTGCTCTGGACGTTCATCGGACCGTGGAACGAATTCCTGTGGCCGTTCCTGGTCACCAAGAAGCACGACATGCAACCCCTGGCCGTCGCACTGGCGAACTTCATCAGCACCACGTCAGGCAGCGCGGCGAACCCGTTCGGCGCGATCCTGGCCGGCGCCTGCGTGCTAGCCGCGCCCGCGGTTGGCCTGTTCGTCGTGTTCCAGCGGTACTTCAGCACCACCAACATCGGTTCCGGCGTGAAAGGTTGATCTGTGAGTTCCCACATCACCACCCCAATGTCCTACCGCATGACCCGAGTCGGCGTGCTCATGACGCCCGAGCCCGGCGAGCCGAACGAAGCCGCCGGAGTTCTCAACCCCGCGACCGGACGCGACTCCGACGGCCGCTTGTGGTTGCTTCCGCGACTGGTCGCTGAGGGCAACGTGTCCCGGGTCGGCTTGGCCGAGGTGTTGATCACCGACGGCGTGCCGACCGGAGTGCGACGCGACTCCGTGGTCCTCGCACCGGACGCGGGGTGGGAACGGGGCCGCGATCATGCCGGCGTCGAGGACCCGAGGGTGACCTGGCTACCCTCCCTCGGGTTGCACGTGATGACGTACGTCGCGTTCGGGCCGCTCGGCCCGAAGCCGGCTGTGGCGACCTCGGTCGACCTGCGGAACTGGAACCGGCTCGGTCCGCTTCAATTCCGGTACCAGCACGACCTGGACACCGACCTGAATCTCTTTCCGAACAAGGACGTCGTGTACTTCCCGGAGCCGGTGCCCGATCCGGACGGTCGGCTCTGCTACGCGGCGCTGCATCGTCCGATGTGGGATCTGGGCTGGATCCTGGGCGGCCATCAGACCTTTCTGCCGGCCGGCGTGACCGATGACCGACCGGGGATCTGGATCTCCTATGTTCCGGTCGAGGAGGTCGAGCGTGACATCACCTCGCTGACTCGGCTGGGCAATCATCGGCTGGTCGCGTTGCCGGAGTACGACTTCGAGGTGCTCAAGATCGGAGCAGGCCCGCCGCCGATCAGGGTTGCCGACGGCTGGCTGCTGATCCATCACGGGGTGGCCGGCGCGTTGGTCGAAGGTTGGGAGCCGCAGCAGGGCGTCATCTACTCCGCCGGGGCGATGCTGCTCGATGCTGATGACCCGAGCCGGGTAATCAGCCGAAGCCACGAACCCTTGCTAGCTCCGCAAGCCCCCGAAGAAACCACCGGCGTTGTCCCGCACGTCGTTTTTCCCACCGCCATCGAGGAAATCGACGGCATCCGCTACGTCTTCTACGGCATGGCCGACTCCAGCATCGGCGTCGCCCGACTAGACGACACCCCACACCAGATCGGAGCCGAGGCATGAGATGGACCACCCTGACCGGCGCTGCTACCGCGCTGCTCTGTACCGCCGCCCTGTCGCTCAGCGGCGTCACCTTCGCCGGACCGGCGGCGGCCAGCCCGGCCAAGACCGCACCGAGCCGTCTTACCAACCTCGGGCACCTCAACTCATTGCTCGCTACGGTCAATCCCCCTGCCCAGACCGGGCATACGACGTACCAACTCGCGCAGCACCCCGGCATCGGCGTGCTCTGGGTGTACGCCAACCACCAGAGTGACGGCAGCTACGCCAACGTCGGCGGCGGCGACTACAACGCGACCGACAACACCTACGGCCAAGGCTCCTACGACGCCGACGACATCTCCCGTGCCGCCGTTGTCTACCTGCGTCAGTGGCAGCAACAGCATGATCCGGCCAGTCGCGAGCACGCCATGAACCTGCTCCGCGGCTTGACCTATCTGCAGACCGCCACCGGTCCCAACGCCGGCAACGTGGTGCTGTGGATGCAGCCGGACGGCACGCTCAACCCGACTCCGACCCCGCCTGACAGTCCGAATCCGTCCGACACGGGCGCTTCATTCTGGCTGGCCCGCACGATGTGGGCGCTGGGGGAGGGCTACGCCGACTTCCGGCACAGCGACCCGGCGTTCGCGCAATTCCTCGGCGCCCGGATGCAGTTGGCGATCGGTGCGCTCGACCGTCAGGTGCTCGTTCATTACGGGTCGAACAAGACGGTGCACGGAAAGACGGTGCCGGCCTGGCTGATCGGTGACGGAGCCGACGCCAGTTCTGAGGCCGTACTGGGCTTGAGCAGCTACGTCCACGCAGGTGGCGGCTCTGCGGCCCGCACTGCGTTGGCTCAGCTCGCAACCGGAATATCCCTGCTGGGTAAGGGGAATCCGCAGACCTGGCCCTATGGCGCGGTGATGCCCTCGGCCCTCATGCCATCGGACTGGCACGCCTGGGCGTCTCAGATGCCGGCTGCGCTGGCCAACGCCGCGCAGGCCTTGCACCAGCCGAACCTGCTGCGCAATGCGATTTCCGATGCAGCAGTCTTCGTCCCACACCTGCTGACCGCGACCGGCCCGAGCAACGGGTGGTTGCCAACCCCGGTCGACAACTCGCAGATCGCGTACGGCATCGACTCCCAGGTCGAGTCGTTGCTGGCGGTATCCGACGCGAGCGGTTCCAGCGGTATCCGACAGCTGGCTGGGATTGCCGCAGCCTGGTTCTTCGGAGCGAACAACGCCGATGTGCCGACCTATGACCCATCCAGCGGAGTGGCCTACGACGGTGTGAGCCCGACCGGCGTCCTCAACACGAACTCCGGCGCAGAGTCGACCATCCATGCGCTGCTCACCATGCAGGCGTTGGATGCGCGTCCGGACGTGCGCGCGCTGGCCCAACAGTCGGCCGCAATCGTCAGCCGCGGCGGCGAGCAGACCATCGAGGCCGAGGCAGCCCAGCTCGGTGGCGGTGCGACTGTAGTGACGCCGGCGTCGGCCTGGACCGGCGAGGCCCAGTACAGCGGCGGAAAGTACGTGTCGGTGACGTCGGGCAGCACGCTGTCCTGGACCGTGCCGGCTTCCTCACAGGACCGGCTGGTTCGGGTCGTGGTTGATCGAGTTGCGGGCAACGCAGGTGTCGCGCACCTGAGCACCGGTGCGAAGAGTCTGGGAGACGTGACGCTCGGCGGTGAGGGCAGCCAAGGCGCCGCTCCGGCACCGGACGAATTGGTTCCCGTCACGCTGAGTGCGGTGCTGCCGGCCGGTGCGACCACGCTGTCAGCAGCCGTCTCCGGTGGTTCGGCGACAGCCGGCCGACTGGACGCAATCCAGCTGACACCGCTGGTCTCCACGGTGATCTATCGCGGTGCGGATGCGGCGAGCGCGCTGCTGTCCAACCAGGCCACCACGACCCAGCGGATCGTGCTCACGCTTGCCGGCAACGGTAGCGAGCAGGCGCAGAGTTTCGACTCTCGAGGTCGGTTGGTGTCCAACGTGTCCGCCGCCGGTTCGATCCGGATCGTTGTTCCGCCTGGTGGCTTCGCCGTCGCTCGACGATGACCGAGAACCAACCCCCCGACGAGAAGGATCCCTCCGGCGTCCAACGCGATGCCGGGTGGAACCGCGAGGTGCGAGGCGAGACGACGACGGAACGGCTGGATCGCAACTGGTCGGATCTGCTACAGGAATTGCGCGTCGTTCAGACGGGTGTCCAGGTGCTTACCGGGTTCTTGCTGACCTTGCCGTTTCAAGCTCGCTTCGGCCAACTCACCGGTAGTCAGCAGCTCATCTACCTGGTGACGGTCTGTTGCTCGACGGCGGCGACGGTATTTCTGATCGCCCCGGTGGGTGTGCACCGGCTGCTGTTTCGACGGCACGCACGTGGCGAGCTGGTTGCGGTGGGGCATCGGCTGACGCTGGCCGGGCTGTTCCTGCTGGGCTGCGCGGTCGTAGGCGTGGTGCTGATGGTTTTCGATGTGGTGCGCGGCCGCACGGTCGCCGTTGTCGCCGCGGGCATCACCGCGGCCATGATCATTGCCCTCTGGACCGTGCTGCCCTGGTACCTCCGCAACGCCGCCGACAAGCCGTCCGATGACGGTCGCGAGCGGAGCCGGTAAGGCATTGCCCGATGTACATCGGGTCCCGATGCACGTCGGGTCCCGATCCACATCGAGTCCCGATGGACGTTGGGTCTCGATGCGCATTGGGTCAGGAGAGAAGTCTGATGACCGCGCGCTCGACAGTCAGCTGGGCCTGACTGGATGGTTGCGAGCGTTTGTCCAAGCGCTGCAGCGTTTTCTCGATCGTGCTGCCATGCTCGTAGAGGGAGATGAGGCGCGGATCGACGTAGGCGCTTCGAGCAACAGCGGGCGTGTTACCGAGGTGCTCGGCCACCTCCTCGATTGCCTCGACGATGCCTTTCCGCCTCGCGCGGACGCTGTCAGCCGGACGACGCGCCAGCGCGACCGCTGCATGTACCGTGCCGTGCCAGGTTCGAAAGTCCTTGGCGGAGACATCGATGCCGAGCAGATCCTTGAGGTAGTCGTTTACCTGCGAGGCGTCCAGGGGTTGCCACCGGCGTCCGACCTGATAGGCGAGCAGCGAGCGCCCGCTCGACGGGCATCCCCTGCACAGTCAGATCCTTGTCGACGATCGTTCGCGCGCGCGGCAACCGCCGGGCGACGTCCAGAACGTGATCGTGGTTCGCGACGTCCCGCTGCTCGCGCCAGGCAGGGTGATAGAGGTATTGCTTGCGCCCCCGCGAATCGAACCCGACCGCCTGCAGGTGACCGTTCGGTACCGGGCAGATCCACACCCGTTCCCACGCAGGCGGGATCACCAGTTCCCGGCAGCGTTGGACGTCCTTGGCGCCAAGAGGCTTGCCCCGCTCGTCCAGATAGCTGAAGCCGCGCCCAGATCGCCTTCTGCTCCAGCCAGCCTGCTCAGATGACACGGTCCGTAGCCGCACCGAGGTCTCCCTCCGGGCCCGAGGTTGTGCAGGCACTGGATTGAGCCGAGGCCCTCGGATGAAGCCACCGAGAGCCTAATGCCCGCGCACGGCAGTGCGATGCGGCCGGACCGAGAGTTCCCGGTCGCAGCAGGGAGGAATAGACTGCCCGCTGAGCTAGTGAAAACTTTCACGAGCGCCCAGACGAGCTCGAACGAAGCCGGCGAACAGTGACCGGCAGTTAGTGGTGGCGACGCCAAGCCACAACCAAGCCGGCAGCATGAGGGAGGCCCGGATGACCGCGATCACCGATGATCCGCAGGCCGAGGCTTGCCTGGTTCCGGCCGAGAACTCCTACGACGCCGACGTCATCGTGGTTGGTGCCGGCCCGTCCGGTTCGGCCGCCGCGTACTGGCTGGCCACCGCGGGCTTGGACGTCCTGCTGCTGGAGAAGACGTCCTTCCCGCGCGAGAAGGTCTGCGGCGACGGGCTGACTCCGCGCGGCACCCGCGCCCTGATCGAGATGGGCATCGACGTCAGCCAAGAAGCAGGGTGGCTGCACAACAAGGGCCTTCGGGTGATCGGTGGCGGCCTTCGCGTCGAGCTCGACTGGCCCGAACTATCCAGCTTCCCGAACTACGGACTGGTACGCCCGCGGGCGGATCTGGACCACCTTCTGGTTCAGCAGGCGATCAAGGCCGGCGCCCGGCTGCACGAGCAGACCTCGGTTTCGGGTCCGACAGTGAACGCCGCCGGCCGGGTCGTCGGCGTCAGCGCGAAGGCCGGTCCCGACAAGAGCGAACACAGCTACCGCGCACCGATCGTTCTTGCCTGCGACGGAGTTTCGGGACGGTTCGCGCTGGCTTTGGGGTTGCAACGCAACAACAAGCGGCCGATGGGCGTCGCGGTGCGTCGTTACTACACGAGCCCGCGGACCAACGACGACTACCTGGAATCATGGCTGGAACTCTGGGACGGTCCGCCCGGCGCAGACGATGCCAAGTTGCTTCCCGGCTACGGCTGGATCTTCGGGATGGGCGACGGTTCGGTCAACGTCGGCCTTGGTGTGTTGAACTCATCGGCGGGCTTCCAGAAGACCAACTACCGCAACCTGCTCACCACCTGGCTGGACAACACACCGGCCGAGTGGGGTCTGCGCGAGGAGAACGCGCTGTGCGCAACTCAGGGCGCCGGTCTGCCGATGGGCTTCAACCGCACGCCGCACTACAGCAACGGAGTACTGCTGGTCGGCGACTCGGGCGGTTCGGTGAACCCGTTCAACGGCGAGGGCATCCCGTACGCGATGGAGTCCGGGAAGTTCGCCGCCGAGGCCGTCGTGCAGGCATTGGCCCGACCGGAGGGTCCGGGCCGCGAGCGTGCGCTGGAGGGCTATCGCGCTGCAATGGCTGCCGAGTGGGGGGCCTATTACCGACTCGGTGGGGTTTTCGTGAAGCTGATCGGCAACCCGGCCGTGATGCGGGCTTGTAGCCGACACGGCCTACCGCACCCGAAGTTGATGAGATTCGTCCTGAAGTTGCTGGCGAATCTCACGGATCCACATGACGGGGATGTCTCCGACCGGATCATCACCGCCTTGACTCGCGTGACACCGGCGTTGCGCTGAAGACCTCGGCCTTGGCGTGTTATCAGTCGCATGCCAGGTAAGGCAAGCCTAACAATTGAATGGACTATCGGGGCCACTAGCCTGGCTGAGGCCCTGCGCAGGCTTGGACTCGGGAGGGTCCCGAGCGGAAGGCACCGTCCGCAGAAGACGAAAGAACGAAGAAGGGAAGCAGGTTCATCATGCTTTCGCAGTACTTGCCGATCGTGTTCCTGTTCATCCTGGCGTTCGGTTTCTCGGTCTTCTCGGTGATCATCGCGACCATCACCGGACCCAAGCGCTACAACAAGGCAAAACTGGACTTCTACGAATGCGGTATCGAGCCGGCGCCGATGACATCCGGGCCGAAGCGGTTTCCGATCAAGTACTTCCTGACCGCGATGCTCTTCATCGTCTTCGACATCGAAATCATCTTCCTGTACCCATACGCGGTGGCCAACAAGGCGCTCGGAATGTTCGGCCTGGTGGAGATCTTCCTGTTCATCGTGACGGTGTTCATCGCCTACGCGTACGTGTGGCGGCGCGGCGGCTTGGACTGGGACTGACCGTGTCACCCCACCACCCTGACTGTTTTCGAGAGCATGACTGTCTTCGAGAGATTGGCCCGCTGACATGGGTTTAGAAGAGAAGCTTCCCGACGGCGTACTGCTGGCCAGCGTGGAAACCCTGGTCAACTGGACCCGTAAGTCCTCGCTCTGGCCGGTCACCTTCGGTTTGGCGTGCTGCGCGATCGAGATGATGACGTTCGGCGCACCGCGGTTCGACTCGGCGCGGTTCGGCATGGAGGTCTTCCGGCCCTCACCGCGCCAAGCGGACCTGATGATCGTGGCCGGGCGGGTGAGCCAGAAGATGGCTCCGGTCGTCCGTCAGATTTACGACCAGATGGCCGAGCCACGCTGGGTGATCGCCATGGGAGTGTGTGCGTCCTCCGGCGGAATGTTCAACAACTACGCAATCGTGCAGGGCGTGGACCACATCATCCCGGTGGACATGTACCTGCCCGGCTGTCCGCCGCGGCCGGAGATGCTGATCGATGCGATCCTCAAGCTGCATCACAAGATCATGAACGAGCCGCTCGGCCCGAAGCGCGCCGAGAAGAAGGCCGGCCAGAAGGTCGAGCTGGTTCCATCCAGCCAGAAGTTTGCGAAGGTCCACCACGGCCAGCCGGGCGGTGTCCGGTGAACAATGACCGCGAGACCGAACTCGCCGGGCTCGAGGGCGCGCTGCCGGTGGATCAGGGCCGGCCCGGCATGTTCGGCGTCACCGGCTCAGGCGACACGTCCGGCTTCTCCGGATTGCATCGGCAGCCGTGGGTAGAACTGCCCGCGGAGCGCCCGTACGGCAGCTACTTCGACGAGGTCGTCGATGCACTCGGTGCGGCGTACCCGGCATTTGAGGAAGCGCTCCACAAGGTTGTCGTCGACCGCGGCGAACTCACCCTGCACATCAAGCGCGAGCACCTGCTCGGCGTCGCGCAGGAGCTGCGTGACAACGACGCGCTGCGGTTCGAACTGCTGTCCTCGGTCTCCGGCGTCGACTACCTGGCGCGGGAGGGCAAGGAAGGCACGCGGTTGCACTCGGTGTACCACCTCACCTCGATGACCTACCGACGCCGGATCCGTCTCGAGGTCGCAGTCACCGACGCAGACCCGCACGTCCCGTCGGTCACCGCGCTGTACCCGACTGCGGACTGGCAGGAGCGCGAGACCTGGGACATGTTCGGGATCATCTACGACGGTCACCCGGCCTTGACCCGCATCCTGATGCCGGACGACTGGGATGGTCACCCGCAGCGCAAGGACTACCCACTCGGCGGCGTCGATGTCGAGTACAAGGACGGCGCCTCCATCCCGCCGCCCGACGAACGGAGGGTCTACCGGTGACCACCTCTGACTACAGCCCATCCCGCGAAACCACCGAGGGCCGCGTCTACACCGTCTCCGGCGGGGACTGGGATTCGGTGTTCGGCAACGACCCGCTGCACGAGGAACGCCTCGTCGTGAACATGGGGCCGCAGCACCCGTCCACCCACGGCGTGTTGCGGCTGGTCCTCGAACTCGAGGGCGAGACCGTCACCGACGCCCGCCTGGTGGTCGGCTATCTGCACACCGGCATCGAGAAGAACACCGAGTTTCGCACTTGGACGCAGGGCTCCACGTTCGTGACCCGCTGCGACTACCTGGCGCCGCTGTTCAACGAATCGGTTTACTGCATGGCGGTTGAGAAGCTGCTCGGCATCGACATTCCGCCGCGCGCCGAACTGATCCGGGTGCTGATGATGGAGATCAACCGGATCTCATCGCACTGGGTGTGGCTGGCCACCGGCGGGATGGAATTGGGCGCGCTGACCGCGATGACCAACGGCTTCCGGGCCCGCGAGCGTTGCCTGGACATCCTCGAACTCATCACCGGCCTGCGGATGAACCACGCCTACATCCGGGTCGGCGGTGTCGCCCAAGACCTGCCGGACAACGCCATCGGCAAGATCCGTCAGTGGATGAAGGAGACCGACACCGAAATCGCTGGTGTCGACAAGCTGCTGCGCGGTCAGCCGGTCTGGGTCAACCGCCTCAAGGGCGTCGGCTGGATCGGCGTCGAAGGCTGCATTTCCCTCGGCCTGACCGGGCCGATGCTGCGGGCCGCCGGCCTGCCGTGGGACATGCGCAAGACGGAACCGTACCTGGGCTATGAGACCTACGACTTCGACGTGCCCACCGACGACGGCGGTGACTGCTGGAGCCGGTTCGTGGTCAAGGTCGCCGAGATGCGCGAGAGCCTGCGGATCATCGAGCAGGTTCTGGCCCGGATCGAGCAGACCCCCGGGCGTGTCGTGGTCGACGATCCGAAGATCGCGTGGCCGGCCCAGCTGTCGATCGGGCCGGACGGGATGGGTAACTCCCTGGAGCACGTCAACAAGATCATGAACACCTCGATGGAATCTCTGATCCATCACTTCAAGTTGGTCACCGAAGGATTCCGGGTGCCGCCTGGCCAGGCGTACTGCGCGGTTGAGTCGCCGCGTGGCGAACTCGGAGCTCACGTCGTTTCCGACGGCGGTACCCGGCCGTACCGGGTACACCTGCGTGAGCCGTCCTTCATCAACCTGCAGGCCACCCCGGTGCTGTCGGTCGGCGGCATGATCGCCGACGTGATCGCCTCGGTTGCCTCCATCGATCCCGTGATGGGTGGTTGTGATCGCTAGTGAAGACGACAGCAAGTGAGCATCGCAGCGAGCTGAGGCGCTGCATGGGAGCACAGGTGCGCGGAGCGAGCGTGGAGTCCAACGATGAGTAGTGCCACGAGTAATGCCCGGATGACGCTGCTCGATATCCAGCGGCCGGGTGATCCCAGCGTGTTCTCCGAGCAGACCAGGGTCGATGCGGCCGACATCATCGCTCGGTACCCCCAAGGGCAATCCCGATCGGCGCTGCTGCCGATGCTGCATCTCGTTCAGTCCGAGCAGGGCTACGTATCGGCTGACGGCATTGCGTTCTGCGCTGAGGCCCTGGACCTCACGAAGGCCCAGGTCGCCGCAGTGGCAACCTTCTACACGATGTACAAGCGCAAGCCGACCGGTGAATACCTGGTCAGCGTCTGCACGAACACGCTGTGCGGCGTGCTCGGTGGCGACGAGATCTACACCGCATTGTCCGAGCTGCTCGGCATCGGCATGAACGAAACGAGTGGTACGCCCGGCGAGGGCGGATCGATCACGCTGGAGCACGCCGAATGCTTGGCGGCGTGCGACTACGCGCCAGTGGTCACCGTCAACTACGAGTTCTTCGACAACCAAACCACGGAGTCGGCGACCGGCCTGGTCGGCGAGCTGCGGGACGGTCGGCGTCCGTTGCCGAGCCGCGGCGCACCGCTATGCAGCTTCAAGGAAATCTCGCGACAGATCGCCGGCTTCGTCGACGAGCGGCCGGAGTCCAAGCGGGCTGAGGCCGCCGGCGCGCCGACCGAGGCCGGCGTCCGGCTGGCTCAGCAACGTGGCGACACCGCGCCGGCCTACCCGCTGTCCGGCAACGCCGACCGGAGCTCGTCCACCGAGCAGGCCGAGCAGGCAGCCGCGGCCAACACCGGGGCAACGACGCCGACGAGCGCGCACGATGCGCCACTGGAAACCAGCGCCAGCGATCCGGC
The DNA here is from genome assembly GCA_036488285.1 of Jatrophihabitans sp. GTDB lineage: Bacteria > Actinomycetota > Actinomycetes > Mycobacteriales > Jatrophihabitantaceae > Jatrophihabitans_A. Next base: position 18,871 of record DASXHV010000119.1, read on the forward strand.
CAGCGGCGACGAACCTGCCAAGGGTGCTGCAAAGCCCGATGGCGGCCGAGCACATAGCCAGGGCGAACTGTTCGGGAAGGGTGAGTGAGATGTCGCTGACTCCGGTACTCACCAAGCGGTTCGGTACGAACGCGCCGTGGCTGATCGACAACTACATCAAGCTGGACGGCTACGTCGCGCTGCGCAAGGCGTTCGCGATGGATCCCGAGGACGTGATCAGCCTGGTCAAGGAGTCCAATCTGCGTGGCCGCGGTGGCGCAGGTTTCCCTACCGGGATGAAGTGGGCCTTCGTCAAGGAGCCACCCGGGCAGCCCCGGGGGCCTCGTTACGTCGTGGTCAACGCCGACGAGGGTGAGCCGGGAACCTGCCGTGACCTGCCGCTGATGATGAACGACCCGCACTCGATGATCGAGGGCATCATCATCGCCTGCCACGCGGTCCGGGCTCAGCACGCGTTCGTGTACATCCGTGGCGAGGCCGTGCACGCTATTCGACGGGTGACCCAGGCCGTCAACGAGGCGTATGCCCGCGGCTTCCTCGGCGAGAACGTGCTGGGCAGTGGCAGGCGCTACGACATGACTGTGCACGCCGGCGCCGGCGCCTACATCTGCGGCGAGGAAACTGCCCTGCTCGACTCGCTCGAGGGCAAGCGCGGCCAGCCCCGGTTGAAGCCGCCGTTCCCCGCCACGAACGGGCTGTACGACCTGCCGACCACGGTCAACAACGTCGGCACGCTGGCCACCGTGCCCTACATCGTGTTGGGCGGCGCAGCATGGCACAAGGAACAGGTCGCCGAGGCCAAGGTGAAGTGGACCGACGAGTTCAACGAGGGCAAGCCGGACACCGCCAAGCTGGACGCGTACGGATCGCCCGGCACCTCCATTTTCTCCTTGTCAGGCAGGGTGAAGAACCCGGGCCAGTACGAGGCTCCGATGGGCACCACCCTTCGCGAATTGTTGGAACTGGCCGGTGGCATGAACCGCGGCAAGGAACTCAAGTTCTGGACGCCAGGTGGCGCGTCCTGCCCGATGCTCACCAAGGAGCATCTCGACCTGCCGCTCGACTTCGATGCGGTGGCCAAGGCCGGTTCGATCAACGGCACATCAGCCTTGATGATCTTCGACGAGGACGACTGCGTGGTGCGCGCGACCAAGAAGTGGAGCGACTTCTACGCTCACGAATCCTGTGGCAAGTGCACGCCCTGCCGCGAAGGCACCTACTGGTACGTGGGGATCTACGAGCGCCTGGAGAATGGCGAGGGCACGATGGAGGACATCGCGACCCTGCTCGACCTGTCGGACAACATCCTGGGACGCGCGTTCTGCGCTCTCGGTGACGGCGCGGTCAGCCCGGTGACGTCGTCCATAAAGTACTTCCGCGATGAGTATGTCGCGCACATCGAAGGTCACGGCTGTCCTTACCCAGGCGTGCGCACGCTGGCAGGAGCACACTGATGACCGCGACACCACAAGCCGCAGTGAGCGCAGATCTCGTTACTGTCACCATCGACGGTATCGAGCTGTCGGTTCCCAAGGGCACCCTGCTGATCCGCGCCGCAGAGCAACTGGGCATCCAGATCCCGCGGTTCTGCGACCACCCGCTGCTCGAGCCGGCCGGTGCCTGCCGGCAGTGCCTGGTCGAGGTCACCGATATGGGTAACGGGCGCGGCATGCCCAAGCCGGCCGCGTCCTGCACCACCACGGTGATGCCCGGCATGGTGATCAAGACCCAGCTGACCTCCGTCGTTGCCGACAAGGCGCAGCAGGGCGTGATGGAACTGCTGCTCATCAATCACCCGCTGGACTGCCCGGTGTGCGACAAGGGTGGCGAGTGCCCACTGCAGAACCAGGCGATGAGCAACGGACGGGCCGAGACCCGGTTCAACGACGTGAAGCGGACCTTCCCGAAGCCGATCGCGGTGTCGTCCAACGTGCTTCTGGATCGGGAACGCTGCGTGCTGTGCCAGCGCTGCACTCGCTTCTCCGAGCAGATCGCCGGTGACCCGTTCATCGATCTGCTCGAACGCGGCGCGATGCAGCAGATCGGTACCTCGACAGACACCCCGTTCCAGTCCTACTTCTCCGGCAACACCGTCCAGATCTGCCCCGTCGGTGCCTTGACCGGCGCGTCCTACCGGTTCCGGGCTCGTCCGTTCGACTTGATGTCGACCCCGAGTATCTGCGAGCACTGCTCCTCCGGCTGCGCACAGCGCTCGGACTGGCGGCGCGGCAAGGTCACCCGCCGCCTCGCCGGCGAGGACTACGAGGTCAACGAGGAATGGAACTGCGACAAGGGCCGGTGGGCATTTCACTACGCGACCCAACCGGATCGGCTGCTCAGTCCGCTGATCCGCAACTCGGCCGGTGACCTGGTCGAGTCGTCCTGGCCGGAGGCCCTGGAACGGGCAGCGACGGGCCTGAGAAATGCGCGCGACAACGGTGGCGTGGCCGTGTTGCCCGGCGGCAGGCTCACCGAGGAAGACGCCTACGCGTACGCCAAGTTCGCGCGGGTCGCGCTGAACACAAATGACGTGGACTTCCGGGCTCGTCCGAACTCTGCCGAAGAATTGTCTTTCCTGGCTGGCGCCGTAGCCGGGAACTCGCCGCAGACCGGCGGAGTGACATTCGCCGACCTCGAGACGGCAGGCACAGTGTTGCTGGTCGGCCTCGAGCCCGAAGAGGAATCGCCGATCACTTTCCTTCGACTGCGTAAGGGCGTTCGGTCCGGCAAGGTCATGGTGCACTCGGTTGCCGCCGTCGCGTCGCGCGGCCTGCGCAAGCTCGACGGCACGCTCATCGCCGCTGTCCCGGGCGCTGAAGCCGACGCCGTCCGATCGGTCGATGTCGCCCTGAAATCAGCGCTGGCCGGTGGTGTCGTACTCGTCGGTGAGCGGATGGCGTCGGTACCTGGTGCGCCAACTGCAGCGTGGGATCTCGCTCGCAGCACCGGCGCCCGGCTGGCTTGGGTGCCGCGCCGGGCCGGTGAGCGCGGTGCCGTCGAGGCTGGTGCGTTGCCGAACCTGCTGCCAGGTGGTCGCCCGGTGACTGACGACGCTGCGCGGGTCGAAGTCGAGCGGGTCTGGAAGGCCAGCGTGCCGACCGCGCCCGGACGCGATCTGGCCGGCATCCTGGCCGCCGCACTCGTTGAGGAAAATCCACTGGGCGGCATGCTCGTCGGCGGGGTCGAGCTGGCCGACCTGCCCGACTCGGCTGCAGCCGAAGCCGCCTTGGCCGGAGTCGGCTTCGTCGTCAGTCTTGAGTTGCGCCGCTCCGCCGTCACCGAATTTGCCGACGTCGTGCTACCGGTGGCCGCCGCTGCCGAGAAGGCCGGCCGATTTCTCACCTGGGAAGGCCGCCGTCGTCCGTTCGATCTGACCCTCACCAACACCGGGCAGATGGCTGACGGACGGGTGCTGAACTCCATCGCTGATGAGATGGAGATCGAACTCGCCCTGCCCAGTCACGAGTCTGCTCGCGCCGAGCTGGACGCGCTCGGCGTGACCAGCACCAGACTTGATCACCGGGCGCCGCCAAGCCATTCGGCGACGCGGCCTGGCACCGACACGTTGGTGCTGTCCACCTGGCACGAACTCATCGACGCGGGTTCGATGTCCGACGGCGACGACAACCTGGCCGGAACCACCAAGCCGCTGCGGGTCTCGATGACCAAGCAGACCGCGACCAACCTCGGCGTTGCCGACGGTGAATGGGTCACGGTCAGCACGGCACACGGCTCGCTGATCGCGCCGGTGGAGCTCACCGATGGCGCGGACGGGGTTGCCTGGCTGCCCACCAACCATCGGGACGGCTCGGTGCGCGGCACGCTCGGCGCCACTCACGGCAGTTTCGTCAGTATCACCGCGGGAGGTGCCCTGTGAGCGCGCACGCATCGACGCTGACATACCTCGCCGAGCCCCCGGACCACAATGCGATCCTGGCCGGGTTCGGGCACGACCCGATCTGGCTGGTCATCATCAAGGTCGTCGGCGTGTTCGTGTTCCTGGTCGTGATGACGCTGTTCTCGATCGTGTTCGAGCGCAAGGTCGTCGGACGGATGCAGAACCGGATTGGTCCGAACCGGACCGGTCCCTGGGGTGTTCTCCAGTCCTTGGCCGATGGCGTGAAACTGGCCTTCAAGGAAGAGATCATTCCGGTACTGGCAGACAAGCCGGTGTACTGGATTGCCCCGGTGCTGTCGGCTGTTCCGGCGTTCCTGGCATTCACCGTGGTGCCGTTCGGCCCGAACGTGTCGATCTTTCATCACCACACCGCGCTTCAGCTCACCGATCTTCCGGTCGGCGTGCTGGTGATCTTCGCCTGCTCGTCCCTCGGCGTGTACGGCATCGTGCTGTCCGGTTGGGCGTCCGGTTCGACCTACCCACTGCTCGGTGGATTGCGCTCGGCGGCCCAGATGATCTCCTACGAGGTCGCGATGGGACTGTCGATGGTCGCGGTCTTCCTGCACGCGGGAAGCATGTCCACGTCAGAGATCGTCGCCCAGCAAAACCATCTGTGGAACGTCATCCCACTGATCGTGTCCTTCCTGATCTACGCGGTCTCCATGGTCGGCGAGACGAACCGGGCACCGTTCGACCTGCCCGAGGCGGAGTCCGAGCTGGTCGGCGGCTTCCACACCGAGTACTCGTCGATGAAGTTCGCGCTGTTCTTCCTGGCCGAATACATCAACATGGTCACCGTCTCGGCGCTCGCAACGACCCTGTTCCTCGGTGGTTGGCACGCACCGTTTGGCCTGGTGTCGATCTGGGGCGGGGCCAACTCTGGCTGGTGGCCGTTCCTCTGGTTCACCGCCAAGGTGATCGTGATCATCTTCGTGTTCGTCTGGCTGCGCGGCACGCTGCCTCGGCTGCGTTACGACCAGTTCATGCACCTGGGCTGGAAGGTCCTGATCCCGATCAATCTGGTCTGGATCCTGGCCATCACCACCATGCAGGTCCTGCGCCAGCGTGGTTGGAATGCCCTGGAGGTGGCGGCGATCGTCATCATCCCCGTGCTTGCTCTGATCCTGCTCTTCACCGGAGCCGACGTCAGCAGACAGAAGCGCGTCGAGGCCCAGGCACAAGAAGACGAAGACGACGAAGTTTCCAAGGGGCTCACGTTCCCGATTCCGCCGATGGACCTCGTCGTGCCGCCGTCACCATGGCTGGTCAGCGCGGGCGTCAGCACGCCGGCCATACCCGGCACCCCGGGCTCCTCGGTTCAGGAAGGAACCACCGATGACTGAAACACCCGCGGGCGATGCGGCGCTGCCCACCGGGGCGGGGGTTCCAGCCAGGGCCGAGAACTCGGTGCCGGCTGCACCTGCTGCCTCGGGCGAGTACGAGTACATCGACGTGTCGGCCAAGGCGCTCCAGGACGACCCGTTCAACATGCCGAACCCGACGCTCGGGGGATTCGCGGCCGGCTTCGGTTTGACGTTCTCGACCATGTTCAAGAAGGTCTACACCCAGCAGTACCCGTTCGAGGTGTTCCCGACCGCGCCGCGCTATCACGGCCGGCATGTGCTCAACCGGCACCCGGACGGTCTGGAGAAGTGCGTCGGTTGCGAACTGTGTGCCTGGGCCTGCCCGGCTGATGCGATCTACGTCGAGGGCGGTGACAACACAGAAGAGGCGCGGTTCTCGCCGGGTGAGCGGTACGGCAAGGTCTATCAGATCAATTACCTGCGTTGCATCTTCTGCGGGCTGTGCATCGAGGCTTGCCCCACCCGGTCGCTGACCATGAGCAACGAGTACGAATTGGCCTTGGACAACCGGCAGGATCTGATCTACACCAAGGAGCAATTGATGGCGCCGTTGCTGCCTGGCATGGAGGCACCACCGCATCCGATGCGACTGGGCGATGACGAGAAGGCCTACTACACACCGCGTCCGGTGACCGGTGAGCCGCAGAGCGAGGCCAACATCGCCGGACGGCCGATCACGGCCGACGCCAAGAGCACCCTGGGGCACCACGCATGAGTGCCACGGTGCTGTTGGCGGCGGCGAATCCGGCCCAGGTGTCGACCGGTGAAGCGGTGTCGTTCTGGATCCTCGGACCGGTCTCACTGGCCGGGGCGATCGGCATGGTGCTGGCCCGCAACGCGGTGCACTCGGCGCTGTCGCTCGTCGCCACCATGATGAGCCTCGGGATCTTCTATCTCATCGAGCAGGGGCCGTTCCTCGGGCTGGTGCAGATCATCGTCTACACCGGCGCGATCATGATCCTGTTCCTGTTCGTGCTGATGTTGGTCGGGCGAGATTCCTCGGACTCGCTCGTCGAAACCCTGCGCGGACAACGCGTTGCGGCACTGCTTGCCGGTGTCGCGTTCGCGTTACTGGTCGCGGTCGGTATCGGCCGCGCCTTCACCGGCCAGGTCCCGAAGAACCTGGCCGGTCCCACCGCCAACGGCGGGACCAACAACGCAGGCAACGTCGACGCGATCGCGAAGCTGCTGTTCACCAACTACCTGTTCGCTTTCGAACTCACCTCTGCACTGCTGATCGTCGCGGCGGTTGGTGCGATGGTCCTGGCGCACATCGAACGTGACGGACCGAAGCCCACCCAGAAGTCGTTGGCCCGCGAGCGGATCCGGTCCGGCCGGCCGCAGCCGCTGCCTGGTCCGGGTGTGCTGTCCTCCGGCAACGCGGTTGGCACGCCGGCGTTGCTGCCTGACGGTTCGATCGCACCCGAGTCGACGCTGGGTGGCACCGAGATCACCGTCGGGGCCCTCGGCCCCGTCAATCCCCGCGAGCTGGAGCTCTGACATGACGACTACGTATTACCTGGTCCTGTCCGCTGCCCTGTTCTCGATCGGTGCGGTCGGGGTGCTGGTCCGTCGCAACGCGATCGTGGTCTTCATGTGCGTCGAGCTGATGCTGAATGCTGTGAACCTGACGCTGGTCACCTTCGCGCGAATCAACGGCAGTCTGGACGGCCAGATCATGGCCTTCTTCGTGATGGTGGTGGCTGCCGCTGAAGTCGTGGTGGGCCTTGCGATCATCATGTCCATCTTCCGCACGCGACGCTCGGCTTCGGTCGACGACGCCAACCTGCTCAAGTACTAAGGAGCTTGTCGGTGACGATGCCCCCCGCCTCGCAGACAAGCGCGCTGGCCTCATGAACGCCGCACACGGAATTCAATCCGCCGCGTGGCTGCTGGTCGCGCTGCCCGCGCTGTCCTCAGCGCTCCTGCTGCTACTGGGCAGGCGCGCTGACAAGTGGGCCCACATCGCTGGTGCGTTGATCCCGGTTGCCCTGTTCGTCTACGCGGCGCTGCTGTTCTTCTCCATCAAGGGCGAAACCGGCGCCGGTCGGGAACGCAACCTGCACCTGTACAGCTGGGTGCCGGTCGGCAGCTTCAAGGTGGACGCCGGGTTCCTGCTAGATCCGCTGTCGCTGACCTTCGTGCTGCTCATCACCGGGGTCGGCTCGCTGATCCACATCTATGCGGTCGGATACATGAGCCATGACGAGGGGCGACGCCGCTTCTTTGGCTACTTCCACCTGTTCATCGCGGCGATGCTGTTGCTGGTACTGGCCAACAGCTTCTTGGTCTTGTACGTGGGCTGGGAAGGCGTGGGTCTCGCGTCCTACTTGCTGATCGGCTTCTACTACAACCGGCCGACCGCAGCGACCGCGGCGAAGAAGGCGTTCATCGCGAACCGGGTCGGTGACGTGGGTCTGTCGATCGCGATCATGATGATGTTCGCCTACATCGGCTCGACGGATTTCCAAGGGGTCTTCGCCGGTATCGGGCATGTCCCGCACGGCGCCATCACGGTCATCGCACTGATGCTCCTGCTCGGTGCCTGCGGTAAGTCCGGCCAGTTCCCGTTGCAGACCTGGCTACCCGACGCGATGGAAGGCCCGACCCCTGTCTCGGCCCTGATCCACGCCGCGACCATGGTTACCGCAGGTGTCTACCTGATCGCCCGGTCGGCGCCGATTTTCAACCTCACCGAGGCCGGTCGAACGATGGTCACCATCGTCGGCGCGATCACGCTGCTATACGGCTGCATCTGCGCCTTCGGCCAGGACGACCTGAAGAAGGTGCTGGCCTACTCCACGGTCAGCCAGATCGGTTACATGTTCCTGGCCGTCGGGCTGGGCAATGGCGTGTACGCGATCGGCATCCTGCATCTGCTCGGTCATGGCTTCTTCAAGGCCGCCCTGTTCCTGTCAGCCGGTTCGGTGATGCATGCGATGAACGACCGGATCGACATGCGCAGGTTCGGTGGCCTGGCCAGGGTCATGCCCATCACGTACGGGGTTTTCTTCTGTGGCTACCTCGCGATCATCGGCTGTCCGCCGTTCACCGGGTTCTTCACGAAGGACAAGATCATCGAGGCCGCGTTCGACAAGGGTGGTACGTCCGGCTGGGTGCTGGGCATCGTCGCCTTGCTCGGTGCCGGCTTGACCGCGTGTTACATGACGCGTGCGCTCGTGATGACCTTCCACGGCCGGCGACGCTGGGAGGACGACGTCCACCCACACGAGGCCGCGGTGGTGATGACCGCGCCGATGATCGTGCTGGCGATCCTGTCGCTGATCGGCGGCGGAGTGCTGGTGTTCGGTGCCGGTCTGCAGAACTGGCTGGAGCCCTCGGTCGGCAAGCCGATCGAAGCAGGGGTGCACACCGTCTCGCCGATCGTGCTGACCGTCCTCACCCTCGTCGTAGTGGTCCTCGGCATCCTCGGTGCCCTGCTCGCGTTCGGCCGGCGTCCGATTCCGGTCGTCCGGCCGGCCGGCTCGCCGATAACGGTCGCGGCCCGCAAGAACGTATACGCCGACGCGTTCAACGAGAGCGTCCTGATGCGTCCTGGCCAGTGGTTGGTTCGCGGCCTGGTGTTCGGTGACAACCGCGGCGTCGACGGAGCGGTGAATTCGCTGGCCGCAGCGTTCGGCGGTGGCTCCGGCCGATTACGGCGGATCCAAACCGGATTCGTGAGGTCTTATGCCCTGTCGATGTTTGCGGGGACGGCCGCGATTCTTGCGGTGCTACTCGCAGTGAGGTTCAGCTAACGATGCATAACATCTCGCTCGTCCTGCTGCTTGCCATCCCGCTGATCGGCAGCGCGATCATCTTCGCGCTGCCTTACGGACAGGACCTGCTTGCCAAGCAGATCGCGTTGGTCGTCTCGATCGTGACGTTCGGCTACGCGATCGTGCTGGGTGTGGAGTTCAAGACCGCCGCCGGTTCTGATCGCTTCCAGTTCACTGGCTCGTGGACCTGGATCCGTTCCCTCGGGGTGCACTTCGCATTCGGCGTGGACGGCATCGCGTTGGTGTTGATCGCGATGGCGACCTTGCTGGTGCCCTGCGTGGTGCTGGCGTCCTGGAACACCTTCGACAGCGTGGAGGGTGCTGAGGAGATCGCCAAGCCCGGTGTCTCACAGCGCTCGCCCAAGACGTACTTCGCCTTGTTGTTACTACTCGAAGTCTTCATGGTCGGCGTGTTCGCCGCGACCGACGTGTTCCTGTTCTACGTGTTCTTCGAGGCGATGCTGGTCCCGATGTACTTCATCATCGCCAGCTTCGGTGGCCCGAGGCGGCAGTACGCGGCAGTGAAGTTCTTCCTGTACTCCCTGCTCGGCGGGCTGCTCATGCTGGCCGCGGTGATCGGGCTGTACATCAGCGCCGGGACGTCCAGCTTCGCCTTCACCGACCTGGTCGGTCACGTTCCCAATGGTGCGACCCAGAAGTGGCTGTTCCTCGGCTTCTTCATCGCCTTCGCCATCAAGGCTCCGCTGGTGCCGTTCCACACCTGGCTACCCGACGCCGGTGCCGAAGCCCCGGCCGGTGGCGCCGCGTTGCTGGTCGGCGTGCTGGACAAGGTCGGCACGTTCGGGTTTCTGCGCTACTGCCTGCCGCTGTTCCCCGAGGCATCCCGCTACTTCGCCAAACCGATCCTGATCCTGTCGGTGATCGGCGTGCTGTACGCGGCATTCCTGGCGATGGGGCAGCGGGACATGAAGCGGCTGGTCGCCTATACCTCGGTGGCGCACTTCGGCTTCATCGGCCTGGGCATCTTCGCGTTCACCACCCAGGGCGGTACCGGCGCGGTGCTGTACATGGTCAACCACGGCCTGTCCACCGGCGTGCTGTTCATCGTCGTCGGGTTCCTGGTTGCGCGCGGCAAGAGCCGGCTGGTGTCGGACTACGGAGGCGCAGCCAGCATCACACCTCGGCTGGGCGGGGCCTTCCTGGTGGCCGGTCTGTCCGCGCTGGCGCTGCCTGGCATGAGCACCTTCATCAGCGAGTTCCTGACGCTGGTGGGCACGTTCACCAGGCACAAGGCGCTGGCCATCATCGCCACCACCGGCATCATCCTGGCGGCGCTGTACGTGCTGCTGCTCTACCAACGCACCATGCAGGGCACCCTGAATGAAAAGATAGCCAGGGCACGGGCGGCTGGTTCGTTCAAGGACCTGAACGCCCGCGAAGTGCTGGCCGTGACGCCGCTCATCCTGCTGATCTTCGCGCTCGGCGTGTACCCCAAGCCGGTCATCGACATCATCAACCCGGCAATCAGCTTCACGATGCACGACGTCGGTCAGACCGATCCGCGCCCGATGACCGCGGCACAGCTCGGAGGACACAAGTGAGCGCCCTGAACCATCTGACGGCTCAGCTGACGGCCGCCGGCGCCGACGGGACCGCAACCATCCAGGCGCCGTCGATCAGCTATGCGGCCATCGCGCCGATCCTGATCGTGCTCGGCGCTGCCTGCGTCGGCGTGCTGGTGGAGGCGGCCGTACCCCAGGCCTACCGCTTCAACGCCCAACTCGGGCTGACGCTGGCTGCGCTGCTCGCTGCCCTCGCCGACCTCGTCGCGATCCACGGCCACTCGGTCGTCACGGCCGCCAACGCGTTGGCCATCGATCCGGTCACGCTGTTCATCCAGGGCACCATCCTGGTGCTCGGCGCACTGTCGGTGTTGCTACTCGCTGAGCGTCGGGTCGAGAGCGGCAGCGCCATCGTCGCGCAGGCTGCGGTTGTGGTCGGCTCGCCCGCAGACCGCCGGTTGGCGACCAGCGAACGGGTCCAGACCGAGATTTTCCCGCTGACCTTGTTCGCCGTCGGCGGCATGCTGATCTTCCCGGCAGCCAACAACCTGCTCTTGATGTTCGTCGCGCTCGAGGTCTTCTCGCTGCCGCTGTACTTGATGGCCGGCCTGGCGCGACGGCGTCGGTTGCTCAGCCAGGAAGCGGCGATCAAGTACTTCCTGCTGGGCGCGTTCGCGTCCGCGTTCTTCCTGTACGGCATTGCGCTGCTGTACGGCTACGCCAACTCGGTCGATCTGGGCACCATCCTGGCTGCGCAGAACACCTCCGGGCAGTCGGACACCTTGCTCTACCTCGGCTTCGGTTTGCTGGTGGTGGGCCTGCTGTTCAAGGCCGGTATCGCGCCCTTCCACTCCTGGACGCCCGACGTCTATCAGGGCTCACCGACACCCGTCACTGCGTTCATGGCGTCCTGCACCAAGGTCGCCGCGTTCGGCGCGATCTTGCGCGTGATGTACGTCGGGTTCTCGGTCAGCGCCTGGAACTGGCGGCCCATCATCTGGGCGGTGGCCATCGCCTCGGTGGTGGTCGGTTCGGTCCTGGGCCTGACCCAGACCGACGTCAAACGCATCCTGGCGTACTCATCGATCGCGCACGCCGGCTTCATCCTGGTGGGGCTGGTGGCCCTGAACAAGGCAGGCTTGTCCGCAGTGCTGTTCTACCTCGCGACGTATGGCCTGACCACAATCGCCGCGTTCGGCATGGTCACCCTGGTTCGCGATGCGACCGGCGAGGCGACCCATCTGTCGCAATGGGCCGGGCTGGCGCGCCGGTCACCGCTGTTCGCGGCCACTTTCACATTCCTTTTGCTGTCGATGGCGGGTATCCCGCTCACCAGCGGCTTCATAGGCAAGTTCGTGGTGTTCAAGGCCGCCTACGACGTCGCGGCGCCACTGGTCGTCATCGCGTTACTGGGATCGGCGGTTGCCGCGTTCTTCTACCTCCGTATCGTGGTGTTGATGTACACCGCTGAACCGGCCGAGGACGGCCCCACCGTGGCGATCCCGTCGGCCCTGTCAGGCTTCGCGCTGGCCGTCGGCGTGCTGGGCACGCTGGCGTTCGGCATCGTGCCGCAGCCGCTGCTCGACCTGGCCAGCAACGCCGCGAAGCTTCGCGGGTGAGTACGGCTGTGCCCGCGGCCGGGGTCGGCATCGTCTTCGACAACGACCGTCTGGAAGTGTCGGTCCGAGATGGGCTCGACACCATCGAGTCAGCCTTGATGGACTCGGTCCAGTCCGCCGACGAGTTCGTCTCCGATGTCGCGCGGTACCTGGCCGAGGCCGGTGGCAAGCGGTTCCGGCCGCTGCTGACGCTGCTCGCCGCCCAGTTCGGCGATCCGGAAGCCGACGGAGTGGTGATGTCGGCGGTGGTGTGCGAGCTGACCCATCTGGCCACCCTCTACCACGACGATGTGATGGACGAGGCGACCGTACGGCGCGGGTCGCCGTCGGCGAACTCCCGCTGGACGAACACGGTCGCCATCCTGACCGGTGACTTTCTGTTCGCGCGGGCCTCGGACATCCTGGCCGATCTGGGGCCGGAAGCGGTGCGAATTCAGGCTCGCTGCTTCGAGCGGCTGGTCACCGGTCAGATCCGGGAGACGGTCGGCCCGAAGCCGGGCGCGGACCCGATCGACTACTACCTGGCGGTGCTGTCCGACAAGACGGGTTCGTTGATCGCCACGTCGGCTGAGCTCGGTGCTCGCTTCGCAGGCGTGGAGGAGGGGCTGATCCAGTCGTTGCGTGCCTACGGCGAGCAGATCGGCGTGGCATTCCAGATCTCCGACGACATCCTCGACATCGCCTCGGAAACCGGGCAGTCGGGCAAGACACCGGGGACGGATCTGCGCGAGGGAGTCCAGACCCTGCCGGTGTTGTACGCATTGCGCGACGCCGGCGAGGACACCGCGCGGTTGGCGGATCTGGTGAGCAAGCCGATCACCGACGATGCCGAGCATGCTGAGGCTCTGCGGTTGCTGCGTTCCTCCGATGCGCTCGCCCAGGCCCGCGAGACGATGCTCGGCTACGCCGATGCCGCCCGCGCTGCGCTGCGCGCGTTGCCCGACGTGCCGGCCCGGGCGGCGCTGGAAGCGCTGGCCGACATGGTGGTTCTGCGTACCGGCTGATCAGCAAGCGGGGGGATCGTGGCGTCGAGATATCAGGCACTGGTCCGCAAGGCGGGTCATCAGAAGTGGTTTGCCCGCGCCGGACGAGCGGTTGTGCCGGTTGATCGGTGGGTGCATCACGCCACCGGTGGCCGGTTCACGCTGCTGTCCACGAAGGTGATCCCGCAACTGTTGTTGACCACGACTGGTCGCAGGTCCGGTCGAGCCCGCACCGTCCCGCTGCTCTATACCGAACACGACGGCGGCTACGTCGTCGTCGCGTCGAACTGGGGGCAGCGGCATCACCCGGCCTGGTCGGCGAACCTGCTCGCCAATCCTCGCGCGGACCTGCTGGTCGGCGGTCGCACCTTTCCGGTCACAGCAACCCTGGTCGAAGGTGCGGACCGCGACGCTCTATGGCAGGCGGTCACCCGAACCTGGCCGGCCTATGACACCTACGCGGCCCGCAGCGGCCGGGATCTGCGCGTGTTTCTGCTCAGCCAGACGGCCTGACCCCCACCAACATTCGTTGCCAGGCGCCCTGACCTCCACCAACATTCGTTGATCATCAGTACTTTTACCCGACTCCAGTGGGGTAAATGCACTCATGATCAACGGTCGCGGAGCCGGCGCGAAAGCGGTGAAGCCAATCCGGCATCGCCGGTTTGCGCGGTTTGCCGGCCTCCCGACCCACCGTGCTACTCGCCCGTACGCAGCCAGCGGGCGTAACCTACGCAAGCGTAGGTTTGTACGGCTAGTCGTTTGGAGTTCCGCATGACAATGACCGAAAGCCGACTCCCGTCGGGCGCCGAAGGACTGCAGGCGAGGCTCTTGCATGAGCTCGAGCCGGTCGTCGAGGCCAATCTCAACCGCCACCTCGAGGTTGCCAAGCCTTGGATGCCACACGACTACGTGCCTTGGAGCCGTGGCCGCGACTTTGCCTTTCTCGGTGGCGAGGACTGGAAGCCCGAGGACTCGCCATTGGATCCGGTCGCCAAGACGGCAATGATCGTCAACCTGCTCACCGAGGACAACCTGCCCTCCTACCACCGCGAGATCGCCACCAGGTTCGGCCGCAACGGCGCCTGGGGGCAATGGGTCGGGCAATGGACCGCCGAAGAGGGGCGGCACGCAGTTGCGCTCCGCGACTACCTGGTGGTCACCCGCGGCGTGGATCCGGTCAAGCTCGAAGAGCTTCGGATGATGCACATGACCGCGGGTTACGACTCCGGCGACAAGACCGCTCTGCAGGCCGTCGTCTACGTTTCCTTCCAGGAGCTGGCCACCCGGGTGTCGCACCGTAACACCGGCAAGGCAACCGGCTGCCCGCTCGCTGAGCAACTGCTGCAGCGAATTGCGCTCGACGAGAACCTTCACATGGTCTTCTACCGCAACCTCGTCGCTGCCGCCTTCGACCGTGCGCCCGACGAAACGATGGCCGCGATCCGCGATGAGGTGGTCGGATTCCAGATGCCAGGCATTGGTATGCCGGACTACACCCGCAACTCGGTGACCATTGCCAAGGCCGGCATCTACGACCTGCGGCTGCACCACGATGCGGTTGTGATGCCGATATTGAAGTTCTGGAACGTCTTTGATCGCACCGACGTCGGGCCAGAGGGTGACAAGGCTCGGCAGGAACTGTCCGAGTTCATGACCGGCTTGGATGCGCAGGCAACGCGCTTCGTCGAGCAACGCGACAAGATGCGTGCCCGGGAGCAGGCCCGCAAAGCCTGATCGATTACGCCGCTGACCCAACGGGAATTCCGTCCGCACAGAGCCTTCCCAACGCGGCGTGGAAGGTCCAGAGTCTTGCCATGACGGTGACGCAGCAGCCGCGCATCAGCGGCGTCGAAGTTCGGTCGATCGATTACGTGCCCCTGAACGAACGGCATGGCAAGCTCTGGCATTTGGGCCCGCTGTGGTTCATGTCCAACGCACAGATTGCCACGCTCGCCGTGGGGCTGATCAGCATCACCAGCGGCGGAAATCTGACCTGGTCGCTGATCGCGATCGTCCTGGGAACGCTGCTCGGCACGCTGTTCATGGCGTTCCATTCCGCACAGGGACCGCAGCTCGGTCTGCCGCAGATGATCCAGTCCCGGCCGCAGTTCGGCTACGTCGGGGCGTTGCTTGTCTGGTTGTTCGCCTACATCCAGTACGCGGGCTTCAACGTCTTCAACACCATCCTGGCCGGCGACGCGATGAGCAAGACCGCGCACGGCAGCGTGAAGGTATGGGTTGTGGTGGCAACCGTCGTCGCCTTCGTGATCGCGCTGATCGGCTATGACTTGATCCACCGCGCCGAGCAGGTGCTCACGTACCTGATGATCGTGATCTTCGGGATCTTCACGATCGCGGTCTGCTTCCTTCATTACCCTTCCGGGTCGTTCACGCTCAGCGGGTTCAAGTGGACGCCCTTCCTGGCTCAGTTCGGCGTGGTCGCCGGGTACCAGATCAGCTGGGCGATCTACGTCTCGGACTACTCGCGTTACCTGCCCCCCGGCGTCACCGTCCGCAAGACCTTCTACTGGACGTACTGGGGTTCGGCGATCGGGGGCGCGTGGCTGATGGTGGTCGGGGCGCTGCTGGCGGCCTGGGCTGGCGAGAGCTTCGACGGAACCGGCATCGCGGAGATCAACACCGTCGGGGACAAGGTGTTCACCGGCTTCGGGTCGATCGTGCTCATCCTCGCCGCGCTGGGGTTGGTCTCGGTGACGGCGTTGAACATGTACGGCGGCTCGCTGACCCTGATCAGCGCGATCGACTCGTTCAAGCGAGTGCGTCCTACGACAGGTGTGCGTGTTCTGACGATCGGTATCACGGCCCTGCTGTCGCTGATCGGCGCGCTTGCCGCAACCAGCCATTTCCTGGCGAACTTCAGCAACTTCCTGCTGCTCGTGCTCTACCTGTTCATCCCGTGGACTGCGGTCAACCTCGTCGACTACTACATAGTGCGACGCGGGCACTATGCCATCGCTGAGATCTTCAATCCGCACGGCATGTACGGCCGGTGGGGCTGGCGTGGCATCGCTGCGTACCTGATCGGCTTCGCTGCGATGGTGCCGTTCTTCTCGGTCGGCACGCTGTACGTCGGGGTCGTCGCCCATCGTCTGCACAAGGCTGACATCTCGCTGTTCATCGGTCTTCCGATCGCCGCGATCCTGTACTACGTGTTTTGTCGCTCCATCGACGTGGAGGCCGAGACGCGCATCGCGCTGGCCGAGCAGGCCGAACTGGAGGAAGCGGCAGCCCGGCACGCGATGCCTGCGCCGTGACCGATGCGTGGGGCACGGCCGACGCGATCGGCAACGGTTCGCTCAGCGCGGTCGAGGCGGTATCCGCGGCGCTCGAACGCATCGCCGCTACGGATCCCGACGTCGGCGCGTTCACCGTGGTGACCGCAGAGGATGCGTTGGAGCAGGCTTCCGAGGTGGACCGCGGGCTGCGTCGTGGACCGCTTGCGGGCGTGCCGGTCTCCGTCAAGGACCACATCTGGGTGCGCGGCCTGCCCGCGGCCAACGGCTCACGTGCGCTGGCCGGCTTTGTCGCGCCGGAGAGCTGTGTGGCTGTATCGCGACTGGTCGACGCCGGTGCGGTGATCGTGGGCAAGACCAACAACCCCGAGTTCTGCTACCGCGGCGTGACCGACAACGAGCTCTACGGACCTACTCGAAACCCGGTCGACCTGAGCCGAACCGCCGGCGGATCCAGCGGCGGCGCCGCAGCATCCGTGGCAAGCGGCATGGTCCCGTTGGCGCTGGGAACCGACGGCGGTGGGTCGATCCGGATCCCATCGGCGTTCTGTGGCAGCTATGGCATGAAGCCTTCCTTCGGCCTGGTACCGAAGATGCCGGGCTTCCGAGGCTGGCCCACCCTGTCGGTGACCGGACCGATAGCAGCATCGATCCGGGATCTTGCCTTGGCGCTGACGGTGATGGCCGGACCGTCGCCGCTGGATTCGTTGAGCTATCCGGCTCCGCATCCGGACTATCTCGACGCGGTAGCCACCCCGGGCTGGCACGGACTTCGCGTCGCGGTGTCGGACGATCTGGGCTTCGCCGATCTCGATCCCGACGTTCGCAAAGCTTTTCGCGCGGCGATCGACGCTGTCAGCAATGCCGGAGCTCAGCTCTGCGAAGCTCATCCCGAGCCAACCGACCCGACAGCTCTGTGGGATTCGATCGCGCTGCCGGAGGGCTACGCCTCCGAAGGAGAGCTGGTGGAGGCGCACCCTGACCTCGTCGGGTACGACGCCGCGGCGATCGCGCTGTCCGGGGCCGGGGTCTCGGCTCGTCAGTACCTCGACGCCCAGCATGAGCGTGCTGCGTACAGCGCGATGTGGGGGAGGTTCTTCGACGACTTCGACGTCCTGCTCACCCCGACGATGCCGGTGACGGCCTTCGAACTCGGGCGGCTGGCACCGCCCAGCATCGACGGCAAACCGGTTGCCGACTCCTTCGACGCATGGTGCGCGCTAGCACTTCCGGCCAACCTCGCCGGCCTGCCCGCCGCCTCGTTGCCGATCGGTACGGGACGGCACGGGCTACCGATCGCCATGCAGGTCACGGGGGGTCGATGGTCCGACGCCGTGGTGCTGCGCGCGGCGGCCGCGTGCGCGGACGCCCGGTTGACGTCGCAATAGCGCTGCGAAGCCTCGAGGGAACACGCCGACGCGATGTGTGCTCAGCAGTGCACGGCCCTGACCACCCGGCGTGCGAGCCTGTTGGGCCGGGTGCTCTGGCCGCCCAGCAACGGCTCCGGGCCAAATTTCGCATTTGGTCGGTTGCGACTAGCTCAGGTCGGCGCCGGATCCGCCGATCAGTGCGGTGTGCGCGAATTGCTGCGTCGCGCTAAACTTTCCAGAAGTTGACGCGGATTGAACAAGCCGCACGAGGGACCCGTACGTTATGCGGGGGTGTCCGCGAATTTGATCGTCACGTGTTCGACTTTAGGTAGGAGATTTCGTGATCGGGTCCCACCCGCGAACCGCGCGTCTGGTGCGGAGTCTGACCGTCGCCGCCGGCCTCGCAGTCGCTGGCTTCATGCTGCTGGCCGCCCAACCCGCCGACGCAGGCGTCAAGTCCGCTCATGCGCACTCCAACGGCTCTCAGCACGACAGCCATCATCACAATGGCCCGGTCAAGCAGTCTGGCTCGCATGGCGATGGCTCGCACGCCCGAGGCGGCCACGACAGCCATTCGGTTAAGCCGACTTCATCCCATCCCGCCGCGAAGCCGACCGTCGCCTCGCATGGCAAGTCGCACAGCAAGTCCGGTGCCAAGTCGACCGAAGCTGCCGCGCAGCAGGTAATCGCCGCCCAGCGCTCGACGGAACAGGCGCAACGCACGGCAACGCTCGCCAAGAGTCACAGCGCTCAGCAGCGTGAAAACCGCACGAGCGGCAAGCAGGCGATCAGCACCCCAGCCACCGGCAGGGTCAACAACAACAACCTGGCCTCGGCGAAGACCGTCGGAGTCGGTGACCAGACCAGCCTGGTTGGGTCCGGCTATCTCAGTGGCGGCACCGCCGCCCAGGCGCGCAAGGCAGCCGAACAGGCGGTCGCGGCGGCCGAACGTACCGTGACCCACTTGACCCAGAGTCAGAGCACCAAGAGTCAGAGCACCGCGCCGAAGTCCACCAACAAATCCGGCCAGAAGAAGGCGGTGGTCGCCGCCAAGCCGGCCGCTACCACCGTTGCTCAGCGCCAGACCGGTCAGTTGGCCGTGAGCCAGCACCCCGCCAGCACCGCCAGCACCGGCAGCAGCGGCAGTGAGGGGTCGGCCAGCCAGTTCAACTCCGGCCAGGTCGTCAACAACGTGGCCCCGGCCGTCAAGTCGGCACCGCCCGCAGTTCACAAGGCCAAGGTCAAGCACCTCGCAACTCAGTTTGCGCAGGCTCCTTCGTTGCTCTTTCCCGAGGCGACGTCCTTGGTCGCGGTCAGCATGCTGAGCGCCTCCGTCGGCAACCTGTACCTGCTGGTCGGCGGCGTACTGATCGCCGGGCTGGCGCTCGTAGTCGTCGGCACCCGCCGCAAGGCCTACTCGCGAGACTGACGCGACTCAGCTAACGCTAGATCGCGGCAGGTTCGGTCGGTTCGGTCGGCTCAACGGATCCCAACGACTCGGTGGGCGACTGACGGCTGCGCTGCTGGCGTAACGCGTCGACAGTGAGGATGACCAGCGCCGCCCACACCAAAGCGAAGCCGACCAGACGGGCCGGCGGCATCGGCTCGTGGCGCAGACCGACGCCGACCGCAAACTGGAGCACCGGCGCCAGGTACTGCAACAACCCCAAGACCGTCAGCGGCAGCCGGCGGGCGCTTGCGGCGAACAGCAGCAACGGGATCGCAGTGACCAACCCGGTGCCCATCAGCAGCAATGTGTTGCCGGTGCCGTGGTGCCCGAAAGCCAAGTCGGAACGGGCCGACAGCACCAGGAGGGTGATCAACGCTGGGACCGCGAGGACCGCCGTCTCCACGGCAAGTGACTCGACCGCTCCGACTCCGATCTGCTTCTTGATGAAGCCGTACGTGCCGAACGAGACCGCCAGTGTCAACGCGATCCAGGGCAGCCGTCCGTAATCCACGGTGAGTACTACGATCGCCAGCGTCGCGATGCCGACAGCGACCCATTGAGTGAGTCGGAGCCGCTCCGACAGCACGACGACCCCGAGCAGGATCGTCAGTAGCGGATTGATGAAATAGCCGAGACTCGTCTCCACCACATGGCCGGTGTTGACGCCCCAGATGTAGACCCCCCAGTTGACCGAGACCACGATGGCGGCCAGGGTCAGCTTGGCCAACGCTCGTCGGTCACGGATCACCGCCAGCACGCTGGCCCACTTGCGCTGGGCCGCGATCAGGACGATCACGACCAGCAGCGACCACAGCATCCGGTTCGCCAGGATCTCGATCGCGCCCGCCGGCTTGAGCAGCGGCCAGTACAACGGGAACAGCCCCCACAGCAGGTAGGCGCCGCTGCCGTAGGCGATCCCGTTTCGGTGTTCCGACCTCGGATCCATCTGCTAGGACCGGCCGGCGAACGCGGCCGGGTCGACGTCCTCGCCGTTGGGCCGGGTAGGCCGCTCGTCGAGTTCCATCAGCACCTGCGGCACCCGCGGCGCGGTGAAGCCGACCTTGGCGTAGACGCCGTGCGCGTCGCGGGTACCGAGCATGAAACGACGCAGACCGTTGGCCTTCAAGGCGGCAACCAGCTCGCCGGTCATCCAGGTGCCGATGCCGCGGCCGCGGGCGGACTCGTCGACGTAGACGTCGGCCAGCCAGGCAAAGGTCACTCCGTCGGTCACCGCCCGCGCCAAGCCGATCTGCTCACCGGACGGGCTGTAGGCACCGATCACGAGCGAGTTCTGAAACGAGCGTTCCATGGTCTCGCGGCTGCGGTCGCTGGCCCAGTACGACCCCGCGAGCCATTCATAGCATCGGTCCAGGTCGAGCAGCGCCTGGTCCTCGGAGAGCATGAAACCGTCCGGACGGGTCTGCGGGAAAGCCATGGTCGAATTCTCCCAGCCAACGCAATCGGCTTACGCCCACCACCCACAATGTCGCGTGATCCAAGCGGATAGCGACCGCCGTCGACGAGTCGGCCGCGATCAGGTGACTGTCCAGGTGTCGCTGCCGCGCAGCAGTGTCTGCAGCGCATCAGCGTCACCGGGCGCTTTTGCCTTGGCGGTGTCGAGTTGTTCGTTGAGCAAACGGTCGTAGCTGGGCCGTTCGACGCTTCGGAACACTCCCATCGGAGAGAACCGCGAGTCGGCCTGCGACAGCCGCGAGATCGCGAAAGCGTAGGACGGGTCGAGCGAATGTGCGTCGTGCACGACTACCCGGGCGTCGTTGGCAGCCACGCCGTCCTCCACGGTGAGCGCGCCGGTGGCGGGGTCGCGCACGACGGCCTTGGATGCGACGCCGTCTTCGCCGGTAGCACCGAAGCGGATCGGTTCGCCGTGTTCGAGCGGGATGATCCATTCGCCGCGGGTGTCGGCGTCCTTGAGGATCTCGAAGGCGCCGTCGTTGAAGATGTTGCAGTTCTGGTAGATCTCCACCAGTGACGTGCCCTCGTGCTCGGCGGCGGCCCGCAACACCGAGGTGAGGTGCTTGCGGTCCGAATCCAGTGTGCGAGCCACGAACGTCGCCTCGGCGCCCAGCGCGAGCGAAACGGGGTTGAACGGGTTGTCCAGCGAACCGAACGGGGTGGACTTGGTGATCTTGCCGGTTTCCGACGTGGGGGAGTACTGGCCCTTGGTCAGACCGTAGATCCGGTTGTTGAACAGCAGGATCGTCAGATTGACGTTGCGCCGCAGTGCGTGGATCAGGTGGTTCCCGCCGATCGACAGCGCGTCGCCGTCGCCGGTGATGACGAAGACCTTGAGGTCTGGGCGGCTGGCGGACAGACCGGTGGCGATCGCCGGGGCCCGGCCGTGAATCGAGTGCATGCCATAGGTGTTCATGTAATACGGGAACCGGCTGGAGCAACCGATGCCCGAGATGAACACGATGTTCTCGCGTGCGATCCCCAGTTCAGGCATGAAGCCCTGAACCGCGGCCAGGATCGCGTAGTCCCCGCATCCCGGGCACCACCGGACTTCCTGGTCTGTCTTGAAGTCCTTGGCCTTCAGCGCGATGGCGCTCTTGCCGTTCGCAGCTACCCCATTGGTCGGCTCAGTCATCGATGACTCCTTGCAACATTTCGGCGAGCTCGGCGGCCCGGAACGGCATGCCGCGTACCTGCGTCACCGAGATGACGTCGACCAGGTAGCGCGCCCGGATCAGCATCGCGAGCTGACCCAGATTCATCTCCGGGATGACGACGTGCTGGTAGCGAGCCAGCACCTCGCCGAGGTTGGCCGGGAACGGGTTCAGGTTGCGCAGATGGGCCTGCGCGATCGAGTACCCGGCGCGTCGCGCCCGGCGGGCAGCGGCACCGATCGGGCCGTAGGTGGAACCCCATCCCAACGCGAGCACCTTGGCGTCGCCGTTGGGATCGTCGACCTCGAGATCGTCGACGACAATGCTGTCCACCTTGAGCGCCCGGGTGCGGACCATGAAGTCGTGGTTGTCCGGGTCGTAGGAGATGTTGCCGGTGCGATCGGCCTTTTCGATGCCACCGATGCGGTGCTCCAGCCCGGGTGTGCCTGGCACCGCCCATGGTCGAGCGAGCGTTTGAGGATCGCGCAGATACGGTAAAAACTCGCCTGCCTCGTCACCGGTGCCGTTGGGTTCCTGCAGGAAATCCACGGTGAGGTCGGGCAGATCTGCCAACTGCGGTACGGCCCATGGCTCGGAGCCGTTGGCGATGTATCCATCGGACAGCAGCATCACCGGCGTCCGGTAGGTGGTCGCAATCCGGATGGCTTCGATGGCGGCGTTGAAGCAGTCGCCAGGTGAGCGCGGGGCGACGATCGGAACCGGTGCCTCGCCGTTGCGCCCGAACATGGCCTGCAGCAGGTCGGACTGTTCAGTCTTGGTCGGCAGGCCGGTCGACGGGCCGCCGCGCTGAACGTCGACAATCACCAGCGGCAGTTCCAACGACACGGCCAGGCCGATCGTTTCGGACTTCAATGAGATGCCGGGCCCCGATGACGTCGTGACACCGAGAGCCCCACCGAAGGCTGCGCCCAACGCGGCGCCGACGCCGGCGATCTCGTCTTCCGCCTGGAAAGTCGTCACGCCGAAACGCTTGTGCTTGGACAGCTCGTGCAGGATGTCTGAGGCCGGGGTGATCGGGTAGGCCCCGAGGAACAGTGGGAGCCCGGCCAGCCGGGCACCGGTCACCAGACCGTAGGACAACGCCAGGTTGCCGGCGATATTGCGATACTCGCCGGTCGGCAGAACCGCCGGCTTGACCTGGTAGGAAACTCCGAACGCCTCGGTCGTCTCGCCGTAGTTCCAGCCGGCCTTGAATGCCGTGATGTTCGCCTCGGCGATCTCCGGCTTCTTGGCGAACTTGGTCCGCAGGAACTTCAGCGTCCCCTCGGTCGGGCGCGAGTACATCCAGGACAGCAGCCCGAGCGCGTACATGTTCTTCGACCGGCCGGCGTCCTTGCGCGACAGCCCGGAGTCGGCAAGCGCGTCCAAGGTCAGCTGGGTGAGGTCGATCGCGTGCACCGTGAAGTTGCCCAGGGTGCCGTCTTCGATCGGGTTGGAGTGCCATCCGATCCGGGCCAGCGCCCGTTCGGTGAAATCGCGGGTGTCGACGATGATCGTGGCGCCCTTGGGCAGGTCGCCGAGGTTGGCTTTCAAGGCCGCCGGATTCATTGCCACCAGGACGTCGGGCCGATCGCCCGGGGTCAGGATGTCGTGATCGGCGAAGTGAAGCTGGAAGGACGAGACACCCGCCAAGGTGCCGGCAGGGGCGCGGATCTCGGCGGGGAAGTTCGGCTGCGTCGAGAGGTCGTTGCCGAAGTTTGCAGTTTCCTGGGTGAAGCGGTCGCCGGTGAGCTGCATGCCGTCACCGGAATCGCCGGCGATACGTATGACCACGCGGTCAAGCTGCTGTACTTCCTGGGCCATGCGAGCCTTTGCGCCTCCTGTAAGTCATCGCGAGCGAGCAGCGCCTTTGATACCTGCAGTGCTCGGTCAGGCGAGTTGGTCGGCCACCGCGGTCTGCGTCAGCGCTACCAACCTGTCCATCCTACGGAGACAACGCGTTCATGGCTGCGTGGCATCCCTCACCGGCCAGCCTTTGTCGCTGAGTTACGCGAACGTGGCTCAGTTACGCGCCATATGGCGTAACTCGGTGAGCCGTCCGTAACTCAGCGCCAACTCGGCGCCGACTCGACACCAAGCTCAGCGCCAACTCAGCGCCAACTCGGCGCCAAACTCAACTCGGTGGGGCGGTTGTCCGAATAGCCGCGATTGCTCGACGACTTTTCGAAATCATGTCTAGAAGCCGGTAGCCGCGGGTACATCCACCGCGCGGTAGCCATACCAAGGCGCCGACGCAGATCGACGAGGTAAGACCAGGGGGCCTACATGCACAGCGATCTCCAGTCGATGGAGTTGCCGGCATTCGAACTGGATTGTCGAGATTGGCTTGTGGCAACCCCGGAGGACGGGACTGTCCCCGAGGAGATCGGCGGAGCACCGGTCGTCGCAGTTCTGAGCACGGTATTCATAGGCGCGGACGATCTCGAGCCCGCCAGCGCGGTTCTGAGCATCGGGTTACTGGACGAACCGGTCGCCACGATTCCGATGCCTGGTAACGGTGCTCCTGACAGTCCTGTCGCCGAACTGATCGACATCGACCACGCGTCGGGCTCGGCCCGATACGTCGTCCCTGCGCCCGAAGGTCAACTAGCCCTGCTGGCCGAGTTCAGCGCAGGTCAGGCATGTGACGTCGAGCTGATCCAGCGCTTCGAACGACTGATGACCTCCTTCCGCTGGGCGAGCTGATTCGCTACCGGCAGGTATTTCCTACCGGCGCGCTAGGAATTTGGTAAACCTTGGACGCACCGGCATAATGGGCCCCATGGCAGCCAGACGAGCAGGTGGTGAGGCATCGGCCTTGCCGCCGTTCTGGCAGGTGTCCTTCTGGACGTCGCGCCGCGCCGATTCGTTCGACCAGTGGTGTATGCGGGCCTGATCCGAGCCGCCACCCGTCGTCGAATTCCTGGAGTACCCGCATGACTGCCGCCCGCAGGCCTACCACTGCGCATCGCCGCGCGTCACACGCGCTCAATCCGATCGAGCTGATCGACTACACCCGATTCGTGGCCGAAGAGGTCGCGGCGGGTCGCTATCCCTTCATCGAGTACGACGAGCAAGAGCGCTGGCACCAGCGCCTCTACCGGGACGGCCGGGTCGACCTGTGGCTGATCAGCTGGCTTCCGAGCCAGGGCACCCAGTTGCACGACCACGGCGGCTCGTCCGGTGCGTTCACGGTGGTGGCCGGTGAGCTGAGCGAGGCGGTGTACCGCCCCGGCCACAGCGAGGCAGCCGCGCTGGCAGAGCATCGGCGATCGACCGGCGCCGGTGTCGGCTTCGGTGAGAACTACGTGCACGACGTGCGCAACCTCGGATCGGAGCCTGCGGTGAGCGTGCACGCTTACTCCCCGCCGCTGACGACCATGAACTTCTACGACGTCGATGACGCCGGCGGCCTTCAACGCCTGGTCACCCTGGCGACCCAGGACCCGGAGCCGCAGATCCAGTTGCCTGGTTCGGCGCCGGCCGCGTGAGTGAGTCGATTGCCCAGCCGGCCCGGTTCGGCTCCATCGACGAACTGCTGGCCGACGCCCGGTCGCGACTGACCCGGCTCAGCCCGCGACAGGCCGCGGCCGCGGTCGACGAAGGTGCCCGGTTGGTCGACATTCGCCCTGGCTGGCAGCGCGGCGCCGAGGGTGAGATCCCGGGCGCGGTGGTCGTGGAACGTAACCACATCGAATGGCGACTGCACCCAGATTCGGAATCCCGGCTCCCCGACGTCTCAGCTGGCCAACGCTGGATCGTGGTGTGCTCGGAGGGATACACGTCTTCGCTGGCCGCAGACTCGCTGCGGTCGCTGGGCATCCCGGCTACCGACGTCATCGGCGGCATCCAGGCCTGGATCGATGCCGGGCTGCCGACCGTGGCATCGCAGACTGGCCCGGACCAGGTTGTTGCCGCCGTTGCCGCCGACGACGCCGACGGTGCAATTGCCGCCGACGCCGCCGACGCTGCAGTTGCCGCGGACGCATCGGCCGCCTCAGGTGCTCGCGCCTCAGCAGGCGACACACCCAGCCGCTGAGCTACACCGTGGCCCGTTGCTGCTTCGCGTGCTGCCTGGCCACGTCCATGACGTACTGGCCGTAGCCGGACTTGGCCAGCCCCTCGCCGAGCCGGTACGCCTGGTCAGCGTCGATGAAGCCCTTGTTGAGCGCGATCTCCTCCAGACAGGCGATCCGCACACCTTGCCGGTGCTCGAGCACCTGGACGAACTGGCCGGCCTCCAGCAGCGAGTCATGCGTGCCGGTGTCCAGCCAGGCGGTTCCACGGCCGAGGTCGACGAGCTCGGCATCGCCGCGCTGCACGTAGACGTTGTTGAGGTCGGTGATCTCCAATTCGCCACGCGGAGACGGCTTGAGCGAACCGGCAATCTCACACACGTCGCTGTCGTAGAAGTACAAACCCGTGACGGCGAGGTTCGAGCGCGGCTCGGCTGGCTTCTCCTCGATGGAAATGAGCCGTCCGGCGGAATCCGCCTCGGCCACGCCGTAGCGCTCGGGATCGCTGACCTGATAGCCGAACAGCCGGCAGCCTGCCGTGAGCTCGGCGGCATCGGTGAGGGTCCGGCCCAACAGGTGGCCGTAGAAGATGTTGTCACCCAGCACCAGGCCTGCCGGCTCGGATCCGACGTGGTCACGGCCGATGATGAACGCCTCCGCCAGCCCGTTCGGCTCGGGTTGCACCGCATTGCTGATCGACAGTCCCAGGTCGGAGCCGTCGCCGAGCAGCCGGACGAACTGCTCCTGATCGTGCGGTGTAGTGATTATGAGGATGTCGGCGATACCGGCGAGCATCAGCACCGAGAGCGGGTAGTAGATCATCGGCTTGTCGTATACCGGCAACAGCTGCTTGCTGACCGCCCGGGTGATCGGGTGCAACCGGGTGCCTGAGCCCCCGGCAAGAATGATGCCTTTCATGCAGACCCTCTCTGACTGAACTGCTCTCTCGCAGGTGTGTCGCTCAGCGGTAGTTGGTGAACTGCAGCGCCACGCCGAAATCGCCGGCCTTCAGCAGCGCGATGACGGCCTGCAGGTCGTCACGCTTCTTGCCGGTAACGCGAAGTTGATCTCCCTGGATCTGGGCCTGTACGCCCTTGAGGCCCTCGTCGCGGATCGCCTTGGAGATCTTCTTGGCGACCTCGGACTCGATGCCCTGCTTCAAGGTCGAGGTGATCACGTACTGCTTCCCGGACGCCTTCGGTTCGCCGGCCTCGAGCGCCTTGAGGGAGATGGAGCGCTTGATCAGCTTCTCCTTGAAGACCTCCAAGGCCGCGGCGGCCCGCTCCTCGGTGTCGGCCTTGATCACGATGCCCAGCTCGCCGGACCACTCGACGGATGCGTTGGTGCCCCGGAAATCGAAGCGTTGCGACAACTCCTTGGCTGCTTGGTTCAGTGCGTTGTCGGCCTCTTGGTGGTCGATCTTGCTGACAACATCGAAAGACGCATCGGCCATGACCTTGTTGTCTCCTCTTCGAGATGTGGCTACCTGCGAGATCTGGCGGTTCTGCAGCGACGGTACTTGAGCCGAGTTCGGCCCGGTCCTCGGCGTCGCCGGGAACGGTCCGGGCAGGATCAGTACCACCCACCCGTTCGTGTACCCTCATCTGCGCGCCGAGGACGAGCACTCTCACGAGTCAGTCGTTGGCGCGGTGACACCCATGGCGGTTTGCCCGAGTGGTCAAAGGGAGCAGACTGTAAATCTGCCGGCTCAGCCTACGTTGGTTCGAACCCAACAGCCGCCACCACGCATCGATAGCCCCTGACCTGAAGCCGAGGGTCGGGGGCTGTTCGCGTTCGGCTGACCAGCCGTGATCACGTCGCGTGGTCGCCTCGGTTGGCACGAACGCACGAATTTCAATGATTTCGTCGCTCGGGGTTGCAGCGTGACTACCCAGGGTTCATACTTGAGGCGCCCTGGTGGTCGTTCCCCCGTGCGATCACCAGGGCTTTTCCATGCCTGAAAGCACCCGGATCGTCCCGGCGTCCGATCCGTTCCGGACCTCAGAGCCGGAGCCGGTCGGCACCCCTATGCACCCCTGGGCGCACCCCCAAGGCGCACCCCAGGCCGATTTAGAATTCGCAAGACCGGTCGGGTACAGTTCACCGGGCGTTCGACGCGGCTCAGCGGCTCCTGTAGTGGCTGGGCCGATTAGCACGTCAGTGCCCCCTTAGCTCAGTCGGCAGAGCGTCTCCATGGTAAGGAGAAGGTCTACGGTTCGATTCCGTAAGGGGGCTCTGGTTCAACGGTGCCGCACGCGCAGGGCATGCGATGTAGGCAGTGCGAGCAGAGATTGGCGAGCGCTGTCGGGCATGCGCTGACGAGGCTTCGAAGCCACGCAGTTCTCACAGGGCGGGGTAGCTCAGTCTGGTAGAGCAAGCGGCTCATAATCGCTGTGTCGCCGGTTCAAGTCCGGCCCTCGCTACCGAACAGCACGCAGTATCACTCATCTGAAAGGCACGAACTCATGGCAGCCACCGACGTACGTCCGAAGATCACCCTGGCGTGTCAGGTGTGCAAGCACCGCAACTACATCACCAAGAAGAACCGGCGTAACGACCCGGACCGCTTGGACCTGAAGAAGTTCTGCCCGAACTGCGGCAAGCACACCGAGCACCGCGAGACCCGCTAAAGCAGCAACCGTTTCAGGCATGGCGCCTCCCAATGGCGGGACGGCGCCATGTCTTGTTTGCAGGCCGTCGCGCTACGGTCATCGCGCGCCGTGCCCTGTCGGCCAGGCCACCTGCGAAGTCCGCTAACGTGCACGCATGGCGCTTGATCCGTCCTTCATAGGCCGTCAATACCCCGCCACCGAGCCGTATCAGGTGGGCCGGGAGAAGATCCGCGAGTTCGCGCAGGCGATCGGCGACGACAACCCGGCTTATCGCGATCCGGCCACTGCACAGGCACTCGGGTACCCCGACGTGATCGCGCCACCCACCTTTCCGATCGTGGTGACGATGAAGGCATCGCACCAGATCGTGGCCGACCCCGATCTCGGCCTGGACTACAGCAAGGTCGTGCATGGCGAGCAGCGCTTCAGCTACAGCCGTCCGATAGTGGCCGGTGACGTCCTTCAAGTGAGTGTCACGGTCGAAAACATCCGGGCAGCAGCCGGCAACGATCTGCTGACCACCCGGGGCGAGGTGACCACCGTGGACGGCGAACATGTGGTCACCGCGTACTCGACCATCGTGGCCCGTGGAACGGCGGGGGAGTGAAGATGAGCGCGGCCCAGTTGCAGGTCGGCAGTGAGTTGCCGGCGCAGACCTTCCCGATCGAGCGGGCCAGCATGGTCCGTTACGCCGGGGCTTCCGGGGATTTCAACCCGATCCATTACAGCGAGGAATTCGCAACCGGCGTCGGCCTGCCGAACGTCATCGCACACGGCATGCTGACCATGGCGATCGCCAGCCGGGTGGTAACCGACTGGCTCGCCGATCCCGGCGCAGTGCTGGACTACAGCGTCCGATTCACCAGGCCGGTGGTTGTCGAATACGGCAAGCCCACCACGCTCGAGGTATCCGGGAAGGTCCGCTCGGTCGACGAGGAGAGCGGCTCCGGGGTCGTCGATCTGACCGCAACCGTGAACGGTGAGACAGTGTTGGCCAGATCCCGTGTCACCGTCCGGCTCGCTGCTACGTCATGACCAATGACCACATCGAACTCGGCAAGAACGAAGACGCCGGCCGCTACGAGCTGCACCTGAACGGACAGCTGGTGAGTAGGGCCGACTACCGCCGGACCGGCGCCGTCGTGATCATCCCGCACACCGAAACCGTCCCGGCCTTTGGTGGCCGCGGTCTGGCAGGTCGGCTGGTCAAGTTCGCTTTGGACGACATCGCGGCCAGCGGTCTGAAGGTGAATCCGGCCTGCCCGTTCGTGGCTGCCTACATCCGCAAGAACTCCCAGTACGCCGACCTCGTCGCCTGAGCCGGCTCACCCGAAACGGCGCCGGTCAGGCGTTCCGCGCGGTGCCGGTCAGGCGTTTGCCTGGTGCTCCTCGCTGGCCAGCCGGATGCAGGTCGCGACGACCTCCATCGCCAGCCGCACTTCCTGAAGCGTCGGGCGGGTCGGTGCCAGCCGAATGTTGCTGTTGTGCGGGTCCACCCCGCCCGGGTAGACCGCGCCGGCCGGGGTAAGGCTGACGCCCACCGCGTCGGCAAGCTCGACGACGCGGCTGGCTACTGGCAGCGCAGTGTCGAGGCTGACGAAGTAGCCACCCCGCGGGTGCGTCCAGCTGGCCAGGCCGCTGTCACCGAGTTGCTCGGTGAGTACCTGCTCGACCGCGGTGAACTTTGGCGCGATCAACGCTGCGTGGGCGCTCATCAGACCGTCGAGACCGCCCGGGTATGCCTGGAGGAACTTCACGTGCCGGAGTTGCTCGACCTTGTTCGGGCCGATGGACAACGCGGTCAGATGCGAGCCGAGCAGCTTTATGTTCGAAACGCTGCTGGCCACGAAGCCCAGGCCGGCGCCGGCAAAGGTGATCTTGCTGGTGGAGGCGAACACGAAGGTACGGTCCGGATTGCCGGCCACCGCGCTCAGCTCGATCAGATTCACCGGCTCGTCACGCAGTTCTGCGGACAGATGGTGCACGCGGTAGGCGTCGTCGGCGAAGACGGTGAAGTCCGGATTGGCAGCGTTGAGGCTCACCAGGCGCTGGGCCTTGGCAGCTGAAATCGTCTCGCCGCCGGGATTTGAATAGGTCGGCACGAACAGCATTCCGCGGATTGTCGGATCGCTCGCGGCGAGCTCCTCGACAGCGTCCAGGTCTGGGCCGTCCTGCTGCATGTCGACGGCCACCATCTCGAAGCCGAGCGCCTCGAGCAGCGTGAAATGTCGGTCGTAACCCGGCGTGGTCACGATGATCTTCGGGGTGGTCCCGACCCAGGGGCTGCCGCCGAGGGGGCCGCGTAACAGCATCATGGTCAGCGCGTGGGCCTGCAGTTCCAGGCTGGCGTTGTTCCACACCAGGGTCTGTTCGGCGGTGACGCCGAGGTAGTCACCGAACAGCGCGCGTGCCTCGGTGAGCCCGGCCACTCCGCCCGGGTAGTTCCGGATATCTACCCCACTGGCCGTCCGGACGTCGTCCGGGCCCACCGCGAGCAGCAGATCGTTGGAAAGATCGAAATCCGCGTCAGACGGTTGACCACGCTGCATGTTCAACTTCAAACCACGCGCACGGTAGGCCTCATAGGCCTCGCGGGTGGCTTTGGTGCCGCGACTGGACGATACGACGCTCATGTTTCCATGGTCGCAGATGCGCTGAGGCGTTTTCCTGCGGTGCGCTGCCGTCTCATGATGTGGAACGATCCTGACCGTCGGCTGCCCGCCCCGCCTGACTTTGGAGTCTGCTGGTTCGACCCCCTACACTGGCTCTTCGGGTCCCAGTTGGCCGTGCGCGAGCATGCGCGCATCCTGCTATCGAGGTAGCGCTAAGGGTGTGTAGGGGTGTGCTGGCGTGGGTTTGCGGGGATCTCCCTGAGGCCAGAGTCGGCGGTCGTCGCCGATCTCGGCCGAAGGGGCGTGGCTCAATTGGTAGAGCACCGGTCTCCAAAACCGGC
>DASXHV010000127.1:0-6364 GCA_036488285.1 Jatrophihabitans sp.
CACTTCACTGCGCAGGCAAGGCCGAGCAACACCCCGCCGACCAGCCGCCAGGGACGGGGCCCCAGGCTCGGTACGCCGCTGGTCAGGTCGACCCCGGCGGCGTACAGGTCGCCGAGCCGGGCGCGCATCTTGTCCCGATCGATCACCAGAGCCGCGAAGCCGGCGATGACGAACGTCTGCAGGAAGATGTCGAGCAGCGCCGTCCGCGACATCACCAGCGAGATGCCGTCCATCGTCAGCAACACACCAGCCAGCACGCCCAGCAGCGTGGAGTGAAACATCCGCATCGCCAACCGGGTGACGATGAGGACACTCACCACGCCTGCGATCGCGGGCGCGACCCGCCAGCCGAGGGAGTTGTCACCGAAGATCGCCGACGTGAGTCCGATCAGCCATTTACCCAGCGGCGGATGGACGATGAACATGTAGTCCCGGTTGTCCTCGTAGCCGTACCGGAGCATCTCCTGACCCTCGGTGGCGTAGTACACCTCGTCGAAGATCTTCTGGTCGGGAAAGCCCAACGCCCAGAAACGGGTGGCGGCGGCGAATGCGGTGACCAGCAGCGTCCAGAGCCAGCTCTTGAGCGCCGAATCGGGCTGCCAGCGTCGCAGCGACAGCGGCACGTCCCGAACTTCTGCCGTCTCCGAATCCGCGCTGGACGGTCGCAGGATCGTGGCGGTCACGTCGATGATCGTAGGGTCTGGGCTTATGGGACATCGGCCGACCGCGAATCACGGCGGTGAGATGGGGCGCGTCGTACTCGCCGGCGCACCGCTTGGCAGACCAACCGATGCCTCTGCCGGCTTGGTCCAGGCGCTGGCGACCGCGACGATAGTCGCGGCTGAGGACACCCGCCGACTGCACCGGCTGGCCAGTGATCTCGGGGTTGGTGTGACCGGCCGCGTGCTGTCTTTCTTCGAGGGCAACGAACAGGGCCGGCTACCTCAGTTGCTCGATCTGCTGCACGACGGCCAGGACGTGCTGGTGGTGACCGACGCGGGGATGCCCTCGATTTCCGATCCCGGCTACCGGCTCGTCGTCGCAGCTCTGGCCGAGGGCATTGAGGTCACCGTGCTGCCCGGGCCGTCAGCGGTAACCACTGCGATCGCGATCTCCGGCCTACCGGTTGATCGGTTCACGTTCGAGGGTTTTCTGCCCCGCAAGGGTGCGGCACGCCGCACGCTGCTCGCCGAGTTGGCCACCGAACGGCGGACCATGGTGTTCTTCGAATCACCGCACCGGCTGGCCGATTCGCTGACCGATCTTGTCGCTGCGTTCGGCGCAGATCGTCCGGGTGCAGTCTGCCGTGAGCTGACCAAGACCTATGAGGAGGTCCAGCGCGGCGGCCTCGCTGAGCTGGCCCAGTGGGCGACCGGCGACGTTCGCGGCGAGATCACGCTGGTCATCGGCGGCGCCCAAGCTGTGCAGGCCGAGCTGGAGGCCGCAGACCTCGCCGTGCTGGTGGCAGACGGCCAACAGGCCGGTCAGTCCCGAAAGGAGGCAATCGCCGCAGTGGCCAAACGCACCGGGACAGCCAAGCGGGTCGTGTTCGACGCGGTGGTAGCCGCCAAGGCCGCGAATGCGCTGAACGGCCCGCAGCCGTCCGGCGAATCCGGGTAGCCACAGCTCACTAGGCTGAAGCCCATGAGTGCCCCCACCAACGTGCTGACTGCTGTCGCCTGGCCGTATGCGAACGGCCCCCGGCACATCGGCCATGTCGCAGGCTTCGGTGTTCCCTCCGATGTGTTCAGCCGCTACCAGCGGATGGCCGGCAACAACGTCCTGATGGTGTCGGGCACCGACGAGCACGGCACCCCGATCCAGGTGCAGGCCGACAAAGAGGGTGTCACGGCCCGGGAGCTGGCCGACCGCAACAGCCTGATCATCGCCAAGGACCTCAAACAGCTCGGGCTGTCCTACGACCTGTTCACCCGCACCACCACCAAGAACCACTATGCGATCACGCAAGAGCTCTTCCTGGGTCTGCTCAAGAACGGCTACGTCTTTCCGCAGTCCCAGCTCGGCGCGATCAGCCCGTCGACCGGACGCACGCTGCCCGACCGCTATATCGAGGGCACCTGTCCGATCTGCGGTTACGAGAGCGCGCGCGGCGACCAGTGCGACAACTGCGGCAACCAGCTCGATCCCATCGACCTGATCGACCCGGTGTCCAAGATCAACGGTGAGACCCCGAAGTTCGTCGAGACCGAGCAGATGATGTTGGATCTGCCTGCGTTCGCCGACGCGCTCGGCGAGTGGCTGCGCCGCCAAGGTCACTGGCGGTCCAACGTCCAGAAGTTCGCCATCAACCTGCTCGATGACCTCAAGCCCCGCTCGTACACCCGTGATCTGGAATGGGGAATTCCGGTCCCACTGGACG
The DNA here is from genome assembly GCA_036488285.1 of Jatrophihabitans sp. Taxonomy (GTDB): domain Bacteria; phylum Actinomycetota; class Actinomycetes; order Mycobacteriales; family Jatrophihabitantaceae; genus Jatrophihabitans_A. Next base: position 2,381 of record DASXHV010000127.1, read on the forward strand.
GCTGGCGAGACCGGACCGACAAGCGCATCTACGTCTGGTTCGACGCCGTGGTCGGTTACCTGTCGGCGTCCATCGAATGGGCGCGACGCTCCGGTGACCCGGAAGCCTGGCGCGCCTTCTGGCAACCGGGCGCGGACGGCAGTATGCCGCGCGGCTATTACTTCATGGGCAAGGACAACATCGTCTTCCACGCCGAGATCTGGCCGGCAATGCTGATGGGCTATTCGGGCATCGGCAGCAAGGGCGGCGAGCCGGGCTCGTTGGGTGCGCTGGTGCTGCCGCATGAGGTGGTGTCTTCGGAGTTCCTGACGATGGAGGGCCGCAAGTTCTCCTCGTCGCGCAACGTGGTGATCTACGTCGGGGACATGCTGTCGCGCTATGACGCCGACTCGCTGCGGTACTACCTGACCAGCGCCGGACCGGAAAACCAGGACACCGACTTCACTTGGGCGGAGTTCGTCAGGCGCACCAACGACGAGCTGGTCGCCGGTTGGGGAAACCTGGTAAACCGAACCATCTCGATGACCGCGAAGAACCTGGGCGCGATCCCGGCCGCCGGTGACCTGACCGATATGGACCGCGCGCTGCTGGGCTCGTCCCAGGCCGCGTTCGCCACGATCGGCGAGCTGATCGGGCGGAACCGGCAGAAGGCCGCGCTGGCCGAGGTCATGAAGCTGGTCGGAGAGGCGAACAAGTACCTGTCCGACACCGAGCCCTGGAAGTTGAAGAACGAGAACCCGGACCGGATGGCCACCGTGTTGCACACCACGCTGCAGGTCGTCGACGACGTCAAGTCGTTGATGACGCCCTTCCTGCCCGAAAGTTCTCAGCAGGTACATGAAGCACTTGGCGGGACGGGTGTCTGGTCGGCGATGCCCCAGCTGGTTGAAGTGGACGAGGAGACGGCGGTCGGTTCACCTTCTTATTCGGTGCTGACCGGCGACTACCAGACGCAGGCCAAGTGGGCATCGACACCGATCGAGGCCGGCCGGCCGCTGGCTGCCCCGACCCCGATCTTCACCAAGCTCGATGTGTCGGTGATCGACGAGGAGCTCGCTCGCCTCGAAGCGAGCGCCAATTCCTGAGGCGGTACCCCCGCGATCGTGCAACATCCTCTGGCCCAGCGCCGGAGAATGTTGCACGATCGCGTCTGACATTGGAGGAAAGCCGACGTGCCTGACGAGCTTCGCGACGTCGCGCCGCCGGCGCCGGAACCGCTCGATGGCGAGGTGTTCGACTCCCATTGCCATTTCGACGCGATGGCGCACCGCGCAGGCGTGATCGCACGTGACCAGCCGGCGCCCGCCGGCTTCGTGGCCGCCGAGATGCAGCGCGCAGCAAGCGTTGGAATCACCAGCGTGATCAACGTGGGCTGCGAGGTCGGCGAGTGGGCCTCCGCGGTCGCATCGACAGAACACCCTGATATTTACGGGGCTATCGCGATCCATCCGACCGAAGTCAACGGAATCACCGATGACCACTACGTGGAGTTGGAAGCGCTGCTGCAGCGCGAGAAGATCGTGGCAGTCGGCGAGACCGGCCTGGACTACTACTGGGACCGGACCACGCCCGTAGATCAGCAACGGCATTTTCGCCGTCACATCGAGCTGGCCAAGCGGGTGGGCAAGCCGCTGATGATCCACGACCGGGACGCGCACGCCGACGTGCTCCGCATCCTCGCCGAGGAAGGCGCGCCGGAGGCAGGCGTGGTGTTCCACGCCTTCTCCGGTGACGCCGCGATGGCCGCCGAGTGTGTCGCGGCGGGTTACCTGCTCTCCTTTGCGGGCGTCCTGACCTTCAAGAACGCTCCGGCGTTGCGTGCGGCAGCGCTGATCACGCCACTGGATCAGATCCTGGTCGAGACCGATGCGCCTTTCCTCACCGCGCATCCCTTCCGCGGCCGGCCGAACGCTCCGTATCTGATTCCGCATGTCGTTCGGGCCATTTCCCGGCTCAAGGAAGTGCCCGAACAGGTGGTCTGTGCCACGATTTCAGCCACTGGACGGCGGGTTTTCGGGCTAGTGTGACCGATACTTCCGAATAATTCCAAGATCAGGTTTGGCCTCACGTCCATCTGGCCGTTACGGTGCTGTGACCAAGTAGAACGCGGCCGGCTCGGGTCGGGCACAACGACGTGCCCAATCGGTGCCGACGATCAGGGAGTTCTCTCTTTTGCAACGCAGCGTGAAGTACGGCCTCTACGGGGTAGTCATCGCGGGACTGCTTGGCGGCACAGTCGCCTTGGCGTCCGCGGACAACGGCAAATCTGTAGCCCTCAAGATCGATGGGCAGCAAAGCCAGGTCACGACGACCGCTTCCGACGTCAGGACGGTTCTGGCCGACCAGCACATCACCGTCGGACAGCACGACATCGTCGCACCGGACCTTGGCTCACCGGTCAAGAACGGATCAGAGATCGTCGTTCGACGCGGCCACCTGCTCAACCTGGTGGTCAACGGCGCGACCCGAAGTGTGTGGGTCAACGCCAGCTCGGTCGATGACGCACTGAGCCAGCTGGGCTACGACAGGTCCAACTTCGTCTCGGTGTCCCGCTCGCAGCGGCTTGACAGCGGCGCGACCAACCTGACCATCAGCACGCCGCGTCCGGTCACCTTCAAGGTTGACCACCGCATGGTCCGGGTGATGAGTTCCGGCCCGACCGTGTACGACGCCGTTTCCGCCGCGTCTCTCTTCCTGGCACCCGCCGACCAACTGTCGGTGCCTGGCACCAGCAAGATCAGGTCCGGCGAGGTGATAGTCATTCACCGGGTCAGTTACGGCCAGGGCACCCAGCGGGTGCCGGTGGGCTACTCGACCGTGAACCAGTCCGACCCGTCGAACTTCCAGGGCGTCACGACCGTGTTGAAGCCGGGTAAGCCGGGCCAGAAGGACGTCACCTACCAACTCCTGTACGTCGACGGCAAGCTCTCGGGCAAGATCGTCCAGCGCACCGTCGTGGTCAGCGCGCCGGTCCCGCAGGTGCAGAAGGTCGGCACCAAGCAGAAGCCAGTGGCGGCAACCTCGCCGTCCCCGCCGGCCTCCGGTGGCGCGACGCCGCCGCCGAATTCCTCGGGCCGGAACTGGGACGCAGTTGCCAACTGCGAGGCCGGAGGCAACTGGCACATCAACACCGGTAACGGCTTCTACGGCGGTCTGCAGTTCGACATCGGGACCTGGGACAGCAACGGTGGTGGCGCATACGCCGCACGTGCGGACCTGGCCAGCCGCGAACAGCAGATCGCGATAGCCAACAAGGTTGCCGACGCCCGCGGCTCGAGTCCGTGGCCAGTGTGTGGGCAGTACCTGTAAGTAGTTTTCAGTCGGCTCGCTGCCGTATTCGTCGTGACCCATCAGGTCGCGACGCTGGCAGCGAGCCGCAATGTGTGGCACAGGCGCTCACGAGGATGCCGGACCCGCACGCGACATAGGGGAGTTCCTGTTTTGCAACGCACCATGAAGTTCGGCCTGTACGGCATTGTGCTGGCGGGCATTCTCGGCGGCAGTCTCGCCTGGGCAACCGGTGGTCGCTCGGTGGACCTGCGCATCGACGGTGTCGACCGCACCGTGCACACCTCAGCCAGTGATGTGCAGGGGGTGCTGCAGGCGGCGCACGTCTCGGTGAACCAACACGACCTGGTCGCTCCCGACCTGACCTCGCCCGTCAAGAACGGATCGGAAGTCGTCGTCCGGCGCGGACATCTGCTTCAGCTCTCGGTCAACGGCAAGCTCAAAGAGATTTGGGTCAACGCGGATTCAGTGGACCAGGCCCTGTCCGACCTGGGATACGACAGCCGCAGCCTGGTCTCGGTGTCCCGGTCACAGCGCCTCGACGACGGCACCACGAAGCTGAGCATCGACTCTCCGAAGAAGGTCACGATCAAGGCCGACGGCAAGTCGACCACAGTGCTGACCGGCGGCCCAACGGTCTACCAGGCCATCGCGGACGCGCATGTCTTCTTGGGCCCGGCCGACCGGCTGTCGGTG
>DASXHV010000175.1:0-8154 GCA_036488285.1 Jatrophihabitans sp.
GACTACTGAAAATGAACGCCAGAAACACCGTTTACGCGATACACCCCGGTGATGCCACCTCGGGTGCTTCCTTAACCCATGCAGCAGAGAGGTGCAGCAACCTCGGTGCAGCTCCGTGCCGGTCTATGGGCGATATTAGCGGTTTCAAAGGGCCTCTGGGGCCGTCCAGATGGCCTGCCGCGAGTTCGGGACGAAGAGGCGGTCGGCGGAACCAGAGTCGGTCCGCAAATAGTCCGCAGGACCTCCAGGGACAGCGCGATGACCCGGCAGTCAGCGAGAGTTCCGAGTCCACGCTGAGCCCGGGATTCTGGGAGATCTGCCGGCAGGATCGACCTGCGACTACGGGCCCATTCGATCTCCTAAACCGGGTGTCGCTGTTCGGCTCCTGCACGGGCGATGCGCCGTCTAACGGCAGACGCGGCCCAGGGAGTCGCTGCACTGACAGGCGACCGGTTCCGCAGCTACATCGCGTCTACGATCAGGCGCAGGTGGTCGCCGGCGATCCCAAGCGTTCCAAGGCGGGAGCCAACGAACAGGCCGACGAATTGGGGCCATTCAAGACGTCCGACGGTGTCCAATGCACTCGTCGCCAAGTCCGTAGGTTGTAATTTGAGTCCCGCATGCCCGTACGTCCAGTCAGATGACGCTCGCAATCGTTCCCGATCTGCTCCGACCGATCCAACATCTGCTACGGCAGGCGCACTCATTCGAGCCGGCACAAGTAGATATTTGAATGGCGGTATTCACCGCCATGTGCTGCCGGGTGATGGTCGGGATGACGACGTGCAGCCGCGAGCCGTCCGGCAGTTGCGCGTCCACGAACGGCGTGCTCAGATCCAGCCGGCGACCGGATACTCGCAACATCCGTTCGACCAGATCGGCGACCTGCTCGCTGGACAGGATGACGGTCGTCAGCTCGGATCTGCCACGCCGGGCGATGAACACCCGGCCGGGCTCGTTGATCCAAATCTCCTCGACAGCGCGGTCATCGAAGAACGGCTGCAGCGGGCCGAAGCCGGCAACCTGATCGAACACGGCGCGCGCTGTCGCAGCCACATCACCGACCGGCGGCAAGGCCGACATGACCGCCCGATCGAGGTAGTCAGCGATCACATCATCGACCAGACGTCGGGTTACTTCCGGTTCCAGCACCGGATCCAACGAACGCCGCCGGACGAGCTCACGAACTTCGCCCTCGATGATCGAAAGCGCATTGGCCACTTCTAGCCCAATTCTGGTCGAGGTCGGTGAAGCTCTCGGACCGCGGCAGCTTAATGGGGATAGGGGCTAGGCCGTCGGCCCGAAACGTCAGCCTGTGGACAGTCGGCCGCCAGTATGTCCTTGCACACACGGCTGGCATGCCCGTCTCGCGACCAATTTCGCAACACCGTCATGGCCGGCCTCGGCGCAAGAGCCTTCGCCGTAAGGGCACCGCACCGTTGGCGATCAGAGCTCGCTGCTTCGAGGCGGACCGGGCAGGCTCGACCAATGAAGCTTGCAATCGTCGTACGGCGTCGAGGTGATCGCCGGTCCAGATGACTCGAACCGCGGTCGCACTGGCCCGGCCATCGTCGCCGCGCAGGTCTTGGCGCACTGCGGCGACGAGGCGACCGTCGGCCGCGGTGTCGTGAAGGGACGGCTCGGGCACCTCGCCTCTGCCGGTCAGGCTCGCGCCGAGATCGTCGTACCAAGTGCGCATCAACTCACTCGTCGTGAGCAGCTCCCGCGTGGCCGCGCCCCGGTCCCCGGTGCCCTGCCCGTCGTCTCGCTGCCACAGATCCAGCACCGCGTCCGCAGCCAGCCGAAGGTTTGCGACGCCGGTGACCAAGCCGGTGACATCGGCGAGGGGCACGGGCTTTGCGCCGCGCTCGGCTAGGTAGCTGCGGAAGGTGTCATCCAGTCGACGCGATGCCGCGGCCGCGCGGATTGCATCATCGGTGGGTGCGACTGGGGCTTGGGCATCCGGTGGCCGCAAGTCGCAACGCAGCATGCCGAATTCGACGGCAGCGGTCAGGAATCGGGCGCTGTCTGCATATCCTTCGGCGAGGGCGTTGCCGAGCGCGGCGGCGGCGCCGCGGGGCCAGAACAGCAGCCCGACGACCAGGCTGACGCCGCAGCCGATCGCAACGTCTTCGACCCGCAGCAGCCCGACGCGCCAGCCGGCCGGTGCGATGATGTTGAAGAGGATCACGAGCGTGAGGGTGAACGCAGCCTGGCCGGCCGCGAACGAGATCACCGCAGGTGCGACGCCCGCGAGGAGAATCGCCAGCGGCAGCAGGAACCACAGCAGCGTTGTGTTGGTGCCGATGGGGGCGAGCAGGGCCGCGCCGATGATGAAACCGATCGTCGTGCCCAGCAGGCCACGCAGGATGTTCTGCCCAGTGTTCAAGGCGTTGGAGCGCAGCACCGACAACGTGCCGAGCACCACCCAGAACGAGTGCTGCACGCCGGTCAGGTTGGCAACGTAGATCGCTGCGCCCAGGCCGACCGCGCCTCGGACGCTGTTGTGCAACCAGACCGAATGCCGTTCGACGTGAGCCGCGGCGCGTTCTTGGGCCGCGGACAGAGTGCTGGCCAGCCCCTCAGGTTGGCGACCGAGCAGCCGGTCCAGCCAGTTGCGCTGCTCGGCCGCGGAGGTCAGGGCGATGTTGCTCGCGATCTGCCTTACCGCGAAGCTGAGCTCTTGCGCCCGGAAGGTCGGGTCGAGCGATGTCAGGATCTCGCTGATGCGCTCTTCGGTTGCGACTGCGCTGGATCCGGTGGACACGCGTTCGATCGGCAACTCGACAGTTGCCTTCTGTTCCATGATGTTCAGCGCTTCCCGAAGCCGGGCCACCGCGGCCTGCAAGTCGTCGGGTTGACCGCTGCTTGCGTCGAGAAGATCCGCACCGCGTTCGAGGACGTCGGCCGCCGCAGACTTCACCGCGCAGACGGCGCGATTGACGACATGGCCCTTCGGGTAGACGCCGGCCTTGATCACGACGGCGTTCAGCCAATTCAGCTCGTCGACCAGGCGCACCACCGTCCGGGCCGCGGTACCCAGACCGGTGGGACGGTACGGAGTGGCGAGAAAGAGGCTGTGCAGCCTGCCGACCGCGGCATTGGCCTTGTCGATCGCCGCATCACGCTGCGCTTCGGATCCGTTGGCCTCGTCGCCGAGCAGATAGCTGACGTCTGATCGCAATCGTTCGACGAGGGCACGACAAGCCGCGATGGCCTGTTCACGCAGGCGATCGTGCGTCGGAGTCGGCCACAACAGCGCCACCGCGATGAGTGCCACCACCGATGCCAATCCCCAGCCTGCCAGGCGGTCGGGGATCGATGATGCGGGCGCGCTCTGCGACACCGGCAGGATGAAGGCCAGCAGTAAGGACGGGGTCGCGCCGGCCAGCACTGAGCTCACGACGCCGGCGAACATCACGCCGAACCCGACGACGGCCATGGCCAAGGCAGCGAGCCACGCAGCGCGCGAAGCAAGCGTTCCGACGCAGATGAGTACGCCACCTGCGACGGCGAGCGCAGCCTGAGCCTGCAGTCGTTCGCGCATCGGACCGGTGAAGTCGACCAACAACAACATCGCGAACGATCCGAAGGCAGCGAAGGTGGCCACCGTTGGATTGCCGATCACCTTGTCGCCAAAGGCAAACATCGCCGGCATCACTACGGCCGTGCGCCCGGCTCGGCGTAGGGCCGCCAGGCCGCGATCACGTTCTGCCAGCCACACCAGAGGATGCATCCGCGATCGTCCCGCCTGGGTGTGCGTGTTACGTGTCAGTTATGTGCCGGCCGGCCGCGCCGCCGGTTACCGAAATCTATCGCGCTTGGTCAAGGCCGGCGCGCGACCGATCCTTGGGGGCCGGTTGCCGCTAAGTTTTCGTCAGTCGTCCAGCATCGACAGGTCAAGCTGGCTGAGGCGTACAGGGTCGGCGAGTAAGTCGATTTCGACGATCCTCCCGGCTCGGATCGTGAAGCCCATGACCGCGACTAGCTCCCCGCTTCGTGTTCAGGGTCGATTCCGTCCGCGGCTCAGAATCGGATCGGGGACGTAGCCGTCCAGCGGTTGGTTCCTCACGCCACCGCTCTCAGGTGGCGCGCTGGGTTCTCACATTGACATGGGTCTCGAACCGTTCGGCCAGCCAGTCGTTCTCGCCCACTCTTCCTGCCTCCGTCGTCGTACGCATAGCACTGAGGAACCAGACCCCTCCGACGTAATGTGCAATCCCAGATGAACGCGATTGTGCGCGCACGGATGACCGTGGGGTTCAGTAGAGCCGGAAGAAGAACAGGAAAAACAGCCACACCAAGGCTGACGCTGCAGCCAGGAACGCACCACCGGCCCAGGCGGCCGCTATCAGCGATCTGCGCTTGCCCAGCACCAACATCACCAACACCGTCAGGGCAGCAACAACCGCACCCAACCCTGTCAGCAACCAGATAAAGCTCAAGAACAGGCCGAACAACCAGAGGCCAGCGATGCACAACGCCGGCCAGAGCCATTCGGCTTCTGCCGCCCGTGCATCCCCCTTCTGCTGCTGGCTCATGTGACCGATTGTCCTCATCGTGAAATTTCCGCGCACGGGCACGTAGGTTCGCGAAGCAGATATCCGGTCAAAGGCCAACGACGCACACAGGGCCGCTGTTGGGCGAGCCCAGCGCCCCAGCCCCGGCGTCATCAACCTGAATGCAGCCATCCACGGATATCTGCTCGCTCACCTCGACCATCGAAAGCCAGCGCGGCAGAGTCACGCGTCTGAATAGCCGCCAGCTAGCACCATTGCTTCGAGAGCTCCGTCAAGAACCCGACGCGGCGCGGGCCAGGTGGGCGAGGCCCCACTCCGCTTGTCTCCGAACTCGACGATCTGTAGCGCCGAGCGCACCCTGGAGCAACGGCTTCACCGCTGGATCGCCGAGCAAAGCCATCGTCTGAGCAAGAGTGCTTAACACCGCCGGAGATTGCTCAGTCGTCCATAGACTGACGACGGCGCCAAGAGCAATAGAGCGTAAGTCGTCTGTCGGCGGGGTATTGGTATAGCCAAAAATCTTACCCAGAGCGTCCGCTGCGGCGATCCGAACAGATTCGTTCAAATCAGACAGTCCAAGCACTATAGATTGCACCGACTGGGGTGACCGAATCTCTCCCAACACGTCAAACAAGAGACGCCGGGTGAAGGGGACTTCGGTCATTCCCAACGTCTCAATCACCGCATAGACGGATGCACCATCTGCAATTTCTCGAAGAACGGGCCGTCGATCTGTCGCCGGTGATTCCAACGTCGAAAGTATCTGGGCCGGAGTCCAGGTCATCGGCTGGGTCCTCTCGATGTGCCCTCCGTAAGCCAACCGACCAAGCGGGTGCTCATCAGTTTGCTGCCAGGGTCGCAAGTCCAGCACCTGCCAGGGGGCTCCAACCTCGCAGAGCACACCTCGATCCGGACGCTGACGTCGTTGCCCAATCGTTTTCAAGGCCGCCCTGTGCGAGTGAAGGAAGGTTGCAACCCGGCCGAGCAGATCTTGTAGCGCCGCCCGGCGTGCTTGATTGGTCAGGTTGAACACCAGCACCGTGCCTTCGTCGTTTAGTGAACCCAGATCCGAAAGCTCTGTTGGTAGATCCAGCCGACGGAGCGCCGTCCCCACGACCCTGAGCGATGCCTCAGCCCACCCATCCTTGACGTTCATCAGTCCCCCAAGTGATCGAGGATGTTGCCAATCGAATCGCCAGCCGTCCAGCGCAGAACTCAGGAGAGAACCTGCCGAGCCCGTCGTGGGTGGTTGCCACCGTAGCCGTCGTTGCCTCGGCATCTAGTAGGCCCCCGACCGCTACGAAGGCCAAAGACGAGGCTGAGCAACAACGTGCGAAGGCGTAGGACGACCGCTATTGCTGTCCGCTCGGCGACACCGTCAGCAATAGGAGTCCCGGCCGTGCGTGAGAGCGCACCGATCGAGTTTGACCTCCGTACTGCTCTCAAAGCGGAACGAGCCTGTAGGTCCACAATCGAGAGGCCTCCGCCATAATCTGTAGATCGGTATCTTGCTCGTCCTTCGAAAATTCGATCTGAAGTCCGTCACGAAATCCACGATGGTTTGTCAAAACCCAGATCCAGCGCACGCTGCTAGAGATCAGCGCCTGCCACGGATCGGCAAGCTTCCGGCCCGATGGTTTCTCGCTCCGAGTCTCCCCGACCTCAGTTTGAATCGTGTCTGTATCAATATCGATCCCTACGGTCAGGAGTCCTCGCTCAAATTCGAATTGAATGGAGTGAATCCAGTCGGTTTCAAATTCATCGAGCCAAATTCCGGTCAGAAGACCAAAATCCTCTGCCACCCGCGCCAACGAGGTCATCGCTACTTACCTCCCTTGCCCTGAGACCCTGCCTGTTTGATCATCTTGAGAGCCTTTACCGCCTGCTTGTCTCCGGCGGCGGCACGAGTAGCAAGGTCGCCGAGCGAAAGCTGACCGTACCCCGACTGCAACTGATTGACCTGCGAGGCACCACCACCTCGGCTGCGAATGACGTCGGCCGCGCTCGAATTGCTCTGATCTGCGAGTTTGCCGAGTTGCTGTCTTGCTGCCTTGCTCAAATCCCCGCAGCTATTGTGGACGAGGATGGGTGTGGTGCCGGCGTAGTAGGTGTGGATGATACCGATCTGGAGGTTGTAGGCGGTCAGGTCTGCGGAGTACGTGGCCAGGCTCGTAATGCTCATGAGTCCACCGGTGTCGGTCTCGATCTTGTCGCCGGTCTGGAGTTGAGCGGCATCGGTGAACCGGCTTTTGGTGGCGTCCCAGATCGGCTGCCCATCCGTCGCGGTCAGCACCGACCCGTCAGCGAGGGTGATGTCGACCATCGTGTGCTTCCCGGCGTGCCGGATCAGCGCCACGACCGGTTCACTCGCGGACATACCGGTCTGCGGGTCCGTCGCCAGGACCTTGTTCCCGACCCCCACATCCTCGATCGGTTTCTCGCTCCCGTCCGCCATGGTGACGGGCGTGTCGCCGGTGAAACTGTTCAGACACGACTTCGCCGCGTCCACGCCGACGGTCGCTGCGTCGTCTGCGGCGGTTAGTCCGAGGCGGAGGCTTCCGATGCCGAGTTCTACTCCGTCGAAGAGCGCAAAGGGGGCGGTGACCAACGTAAGCCAGATGGTGGCGCAGTCTAGGCCAGAGATTCCGTCGCGGCAGAAGCCGTGGTAGTCATTTTCTTCAGCGGCCAGTCGCGCGAAATCTTCCGGGGTGTAGCTGTTGCAGTTACCCGCAGACTCACACCACTGACGTATCCAGGGCTTGGTCTGGCTGGGGTCGGTACAGATATCACCACAACTGCGGTCCGCGTTGCCCGGTGCCGGTGGGCCTTGATGGGGGCGGCAGCCGTAATCGATGCATGGGTCGCCTGCGACGTTGCCCGGGCTTTCCTGGCTGCCCCCGTAGGTGTTGTTGCAGGACGGATCGTTCGCAAAGCAGTGACCCGGCGTCCTCGGCTCCAGACCCGAGGGGTCGGCGTTACCGATCGGGTTGTTCCAGGCGTAGCTGTAACCGTTGTTCTGCTGGGGCTGCATCGGCGACAACACCGGATCCACAGACAGGAACCGCCCCAAGACCGGGTCGTATTCGCGGGCACCCAGATGCACGGTGCCCGTGACCGCATCGATCGGCTTGTTCAAATACCCATGCCCGTCGGGCCAGGCCACCGCCACCGGGTCACGCGAAGCACCGAACGGGTCACTGTGCCGACGCGTCAGGGTCGCCGTGACGGTATTCATCGACGCCTCAACCGTGCCCGGGCCATCAGCGGCCAACCACAACAACGTAGAGCCCGGCTCCCCCGGCTGGTTAGGTGGATCGCCGCTCCAGCATGCGAACTCTGGCGGTCGGATTGGCTTCGGACTGCCGCACCCTGGACCTGCCTGCCCAACTCTTCCAGGGTGACGCCAAATCCGTCCGTTAGTTGCGCGCCGTCCTCCGTCATATGTGTCTGAGCGAGTTCGAGCCGCCTAGCCTCTACCTGTCTCGTTGTAGTCACCGCCAACTGCGACTTCATGAGATGTCGAGCGACCTCAGTAGGCCGGCGTCGTCGAAAACCAGAGTGACGGTGCCCTGCGGAGATTCCGCGGTAATGACTCGGTTACGCATCTCCTCGTCCGCCACGTCGTCCGACTGGG
>DASXHV010000189.1:0-36987 GCA_036488285.1 Jatrophihabitans sp.
CGCTCTCGGCCGCATGTGATCTCTCGACCTGTCTACGTAGCGTGGATTAATCCACGCTACGTAGACACCCTCGAGATAGGTGTTGCCTTTCGAATTGGCGTTGCCTTCGAAATAGCTGTCGCCGCTCGAGATGGGTGTCGCCGCTCGAGATGGGTGTCGCAGTCGACTAGTTCAGGCCTGCGTAGGAGTGCAGTCCTGAGATCACCAAGTTGACGACGAAGAAGTTGAAGATCATCGCGCCGAAGCCGAGCAGGTTGATGAACGCCGCCCGGTTTCCCTTCCAGCCTGCCGTGGCCCGCGCGTGCAGGTACATCGCGTAGAGCACCCACGCGATGAACGCCCAGGTCTCTTTCGGATCCCAACCCCAATAGCGTCCCCAGGCTGCTTCGGCCCAGATGGCGCCGAAGATGACGCCGGCGGTGTAGATCGGGAAGGCGAACGCGGCGGCCCGGTAAGCGGCCTTGTCCAGCGTGGCCGCGGCCGGTAGCCGCGACCCGAGCTCGGACAGTCGGCGACCCGAGGCCGCGCCGAGCCTCTCGTACCGCGACCGAACCAGGAACAAGATGGTGAGCGCCGAAGAGGTCATCAGAATGCCGGTTGCGGTAGCCACCGACGAGACGTGAATAGCCAGCCAGTACGACTGCAAAGCCGGGACGAGTTTGGACGCCTTGGTGTACAGCGTGCCGGCCAGGAACATCACCACGAGGACCGGCAGCATCACGAACAGGCCGAGATAGCGCAACTGCGGCAATCTGACCAGTGTGGCCAACCACGCCAGCGTGGCGATCAGGCCCACCACCAGGGTGAACTCGTACATGTTTCCCCACGGCACCCGATCAACCGCGATACCGCGGATGGCCACCGACGCGAGGTGGAAGGCGCCGCCCAGGATGGTCAGCGCGATCGCCGCGCGTCCCCACCACTCCGATCGAGCGGTGCGGGTCTGGACAACGCCGGCGCCGACGTTCCAGCCCGGCTTGTCGGCGGCGGCCTTGTCGGCTGCGGGTTTATCGGCTGCAGGAGTGGCTGCCGAGGAACCCGTCGCACCAGCTCCGACCAGCGACCGTTCGCGGACCACATCGTCGGCCACCGCGTGCTTCTCGGCGATCGAGTTGACCTTGCCCCGGCGTCCGAATGCATACTCGCCCGTGTAACCGACCACGGCGAGCATGTACGTCCCGGTCGCAGCCGTCCACAAGCCCTCGGACAACTGGGCAAGACCGGTGTTGATCGCCATATCAGTCCCTTTCGATATAGCCGGCGCCCACGGTGTCAGCGTCGTCAAGCGGCGTCGGCGAACCGAGTGCGGGTCGGGCAAGCGCTGCCTCGTCGGCCGCGCAACTGCGACGGAGCCGGTCGAGCATCGCTGCGAATTCGCCGGCGAAGTTGCCGGAGTCGTTGCGAGCCAGGCCGCCCACTTCGATCAGGGTACGAGAGCCCCCATCCCGCACGGAATCGGGGCTGGCTGTGGACTTGCCGTCTGATGAGTCGCTGTCTGAAGGGCCCGTAGAGATCCGCAGCCACAGCCGGCGACGACGGACTACCAGCGATCCCAACAAACCGAGAACCATGCAGATTGCGGCGGCCAGCAGGAAGTATTGAGTCGGATCGTGAGAAACCTGCAAGGACGCCCACTGCTTGTAGCCGCTGAAGGTGACAGTTGTTCCGTCCGGCAATGTCATCGTCTGGCCGACCGACAGGTTCTTCGCGGCCACCTGCTTCATCTTGCTGGTGTCCAGGCTGTAGACCGACTGCGGCAAACCCTGGCCGAGCCCGGTGTCACCGGTGAATGCCAGCAGCGCCAGCACCGGGTTGTTGACCTGCGGCGAGGCCGAGGTGATCACGCCGCCGCCCTGGTCGACCGGGGTCGGCGCGAACAAGCCCTGCAGCCCCAGGTCGTTGCCCTGCCCAGAACCCTGCTCCTTGAACACGCCCTCGCTGGTATAGAACGTGTCCCGCGGCAGGAACGCCTGGGTGTCAGTGAATGCAGCCTGGCCCGGCCGTTTGATCGTCACGGTGGGCGAGAAGCCGTGGTTGATCAGGTAGACCCGATCGCCTTTCAAACGCAACGGATGATTGACGGTGATCACGTCGTGCCTGCCCGGGCCGTTCAGTCCCTCGGAGTACGTGACGTCGGCCTTGAACTGCGAGGGGGTGCCGTCGGCCCGATAACTGGCGGCGAACGAGTTCAAGCTGTCGATGCAGAATTGTGCGAGGTTGCCCTGATTCACCCCGCGGCCCGCGTGAAACGAGTCATAGGACGGCAGCACATTGCAGAAGCCCGGACCTTCGGTAACCACCACCGAACCCTGGTAACTCAGCAGCCGACCGGCGGCGATCAGGATCAGCGCGAACAACAGCGAGATGTGAAACAACAGATTGCCGGCCTCGCGGCTGTAGCCCTTCTCTGCCGAGACCGTGACCGCCTGCCCGCGCGGGCCGTCCTTCTCGGTCCGGATGGCGGTGCGCCACCGCGGCTTCAGCTCGCAGCTGGCGAGCTCGGCGACTCGCTCGGCATCGATTGCTACATCGAAGCTGGCGTTCTCTGCCAGCCTGGACAGGTGCCGGGGCGCTTTGAGCGGCTTGGTGCGCAACGCCCTGGCGTACACCGATATCCGCGGGATCAGGCAGCCGATCAAGGACGCGAACAGCAGCAGATAGATCGCAGCGAACCAGACCGAGCCGAACACGTCGAAGGCCCCGATCCGGTCGAGGAAGGTGCCCCACGCGCCATGCGTCTTGAGGTAGGCATCGACCTTGGACGGATTCAGCGGCCGCTGCGGCAGGAGCGAGCCGGGCACCGACGCGAGGGCGAGCAGGAACAGCAGGACCAGCGCGGTCCGCATCGAGATCAGCCGGCGCCAGGTCCGCCGAAGGATCGGCCGGAGAACGTCGGAGATCGCGCCCACTGTCGAGCGGGCAGCCGAGCCGGCAGTCGAGTCTGCAGTCGAATTGCGATCCGATCCGGTGCGGACGGCCACTAGATACCCGACCCGAGGAACCCGGTGGCGAACGTGGAGTTGAGCCGGTACATCCAACTGTCCCAGGTACCGGTCAACATCAGCACCCCGAACACGATCAGCAACGCGCCACCGAACTGGCTGATCAAGCGAGTGTGCTTACGGAGCACCTGTAGCGCGCCGGTAACCCAACCGGTGCCCATCGCGACCAGGATGAACGGCAGTCCCAGACCGATGCAGTACGCCGCGGACAGCACCGCACCGCGGCCGGCAGTGGCCTGGATGGTAGCCAGTTGATAGACCGCCGCGAAGGTCGGAGCCAGGCACGGCGTCCATGCCAAGCCGAACGTCACGCCGAGCAGTGGTGCGCCGAGGATCCCGGCCCTGGGGAGCCGATGGATCTTGAATTCCCTTTGCAGGAAAGGGATTTGTCCGATGAACACCAGGCCCATGCAGATCGTGAACACGCCGAAGACACGTTCCAGCGCGATCCGGTGTTGGGCGATCTGGGAGCCGAGCGTTCCGAACAACGCACCGGTCGCGACGAATACCGCGGTGAAGCCGAGCACGAACAGCAGCGCCCCGCCGATCATCCGGCGCTGCGATACTCGTTCCTCCCCCGAGCCAGTCAGCCCAGCAACATAGGACAGGTAGCCAGGCACCAACGGGAGTACGCACGGCGACAAGAAGCCCACCACGCCGACCAGCAGCGACACCCCGATGGCGGCCAGCAGCGACCCGTTGGTGACGGTCCCGACAAAGCCGTCCGTCGCGAGGACCGCCGGTGACATCAGGCTTCCTTGGACAGCGTGTCTAGCACCGGGTCGAGATCGGCCGGCAACTGCGCACCGGTGTAGACGGCCGCGACCCTGCCCTGCTTGTCGATCAGGACGGTTCCCGGTAATGCCACCACCGGCACGTCGCCGAGCTGCAGTGCGGTCTTCGCAGTCGGATCAAAGACCACCGGAAACGTGACCTGGACCTTTTCCTTCAGCCAGGCCTGGACGCCACTGCGATTCGGGTCCTTGATGTCCAGGCCCACGACGTTGACACCGGATGCCTTACGTTGCTGGTAGATCGTGTCGTACTGCGGAGTTTCGGTCTGGCACGGTGAGCACCAAGAGGCCAGGAAGTTCAGGATGACGACCTTGCCGCGGTCCGCGCTCAGTTGATAACTGCCGCCATTCACCAGGGCACCGGCAACCGGCCCAGCGGGTTTGCGCTTGCCAGCCGCGATCAGGCTGCCCTTTTTGTTTGCCTGGACATAGCGAAACTGGCCGCCCGCGGACTGGTCGACGGCGTTCTTACCGCCGGTGCATGCGGCAAGAGGCAACAGCATGATCATGCCGATCAGTGCTGCCACCACGCGTTTGGACGGGATTTGCCGAGGCTTCATCAGGTACCAGTGTGCAACGTTGTCCAACGCACTCCGACACCTCCCTCCCAACCTGAGCACGTGCTGTGGCACGCGGCGGCCCGCATCGTGTTTTCCGGCTGCTCGCTGCGATCTGTTCAGGCGCCGGGCGGCTGCTCGCTGATCAGATTCGGGGTGCCACCTACCGGCTCGGCGTAGTCGACCTCGACCACCCGGTCACCGATGAAAACCAGCGACGTGATCGATGCCAACGAGCACTGCCGCTTGCGGGGGTCGTGCCACAGGTGCAGCCCCTCGGCCTTGCGTCGCAGGCACACGATCGGCAACTGGTGCGATACGCAGACTGCCTCATGCCCGTCAGCGAGATCTCGCGCGCGCAACGCCGCCGCGAACATCCGATCGGCGACCTGGACGTACGGCTCGCCCCAGGACGGACGCAGCGGATTGCGGAACTTCGGCCAGCTGGACGGGCGCTTGAGGACGCCGCCCTGTCCGACCACCCGCTGACCCTCGAAGTCGTTGGCCGCCTCGGTGAGCCGATCGTCGATCACGATCGGCAGTCCGAACTGGTCGGCCATCGCCTTCGCGGTCTCCTGGGCGCGCTGCAGGGGTGAGGACACCAGGTACGTCACGTCGTGCCCCGCCACATGCTCCGCGGCCACCTGCGCCATCTTCACGCCGGCCTCGGACAACCGGAATCCCGGCAGCCGGCCGTAGAGGATCTTGTCCGGGTTGAACACCTCTCCATGGCGCAGAAAGTGAACTGTGGTGCGCCGTTTCTCGTTGGCCACCGAGTCAGCCTGCTCTGCGCGCAGTGGCGGCGGCCTTGGCGGCCGCGGGCAACGCGTCCGCGATCCTGCCGATCGCGTCGTCGTCATGGGCCGCGCTGACGAACCACGCCTCGAACGCACTCGGCGGCAGGTACACGCCGGCATCCAGCATCGCGTGGAAGAACGGCCGGTACCGGAACGTCTCGGCGGACTGGGCGTCGGCGAAGTTGCGGACCGGCGCGGCGGTGAAGAACACCGAGAACAGGTTCCCCGCGAACTGCACGCGATGCGAAACCCCTTGTGCGCTCAGGGCTTCCGACGTCAACTTGCCGATCGCATGCGCGTTGCGATCCAGCGCCGCGTACACCTCGTCGGTGGCGTGCCGCAGCGTGGCGAGGCCCGCCGCGACGGCGACCGGATTGCCGGACAGCGTCCCTGCTTGGTAAACCGGACCCGCCGGAGCCAGCCGAGACATCACTTCGCGACTGCCACCGAAGGCTGCAGCGGGCAGCCCACCGGACATCACCTTGCCGTAGGTGAACAGGTCGGCCGGGACCGGATCCAATCCGTACCAACCCGCCCGGTTCACCCGGAACCCGGTCATCACCTCATCAGAGATCAACAAGGCACCGTGCGTCGCGGTGATCTCACGCAACCCGGCGTTGAAGCCGGGCAGTGGCGGCACCGCGCCCATGTTGCCGGCGGCTGCCTCGGTGATCACGGCCGCGATGTCTTCACCCTGGGCTTGGAAGGCAGCACGTACCGCATCGAGGTCGTTGTACGGCAGCACGATCGTGTCACCGGTCTGGGCGCCCGTCACCCCAGGTGTGTCGGGGAGCCCGAACGTGACCACGCCCGATCCTGCGCTGGCCAGCAGGGCATCGACGTGACCGTGGTAGCAGCCGGCGAATTTGACGATCTTATGCCGGCCGGTGAAGCCGCGGGCCAGCCGGATCGCCGACATTGTCGCCTCGGTGCCGGAGTTGACCAGCCGCACCTCCTGCACCGGGCCGCCCTCACCGCCCGCGACGTTCGGCACGCTCGCGATGCGGGCGATGATCTCCTCGGCGAGCTCCACCTCGCCCTCGGTCGGGGTGCCGAAGGACAGGCCGTTGGTCGCAGCGCGCTGCACCGCCTCGACAACGGCGGAGTGCGCGTGACCGAGGATCATCGGGCCCCACGAGGAAACCAGATCCACATACGTCTGGCCGTCTGCGTCAGTGAGGTAGGGACCCTGGCCACTCACCATGAATCGGGGCGTGCCGCCAACCGCTCCGAACGCGCGGACCGGTGAATTGACGCCGCCGGGGATGACTCGCTGGGCTCGTTCGAACAATTGGGCAGAGATGGGCGTGTCAGTCACCCGATCAGTGTCCCAGCCGTGGTTTCAGCACGCCGCTCCACCTCCGGGCTGCGTGCCCCTTGCCGACGAAGTGGCGATCAGGTGCACTCGCGGCGCATCGCGATCCGGCGCCCTATCGCGTCCAGACCGATCTCGTTCTCCCCCGCGCGCAACGCCGTTAGTCCAGGGCTGAGCTCGTCCACTTCGACGAACCCGCGGCGGGCGTAGTACGGCGCGTTCCATGGCACCTCAGCAAAGGTGCACAGCGTGATCGCCGGGTAGTCGTGCTCCCGTGCCCACTCGCACGCGGCCTCGAGCAACGAACCACCGACACCCCGTTTCATCTGCTTCGGCTTGACCGACAGACCCTGAATGTGGGCCAGCCCGTCGACAATCTCGACCCAGATGTACCCGACCGCGGGACGACCGGCCACCATCAGCGCGGCGGCGGACTGCAGCTCCTCGATGGTTGCCGTGCCTGGCGTGGCGCCGTACCCGGCGACCTCGAACAGCTTGTCCGCGGCGAGCTCGATGTCGATCAGGCCAGCTAGCTCGTCGGGCTCAACCGGGCGTACCTCGAATGTCTGCGAAGAGGATTCCGCTTGCAACGCCGAGTGGTTCTTCGCCGACCGACCTTGGTTCGGGGTTGTTTCCGGGACGGGGTCGAGGACGTCCAGCTTCTTTCGGCTGCGTACGGTCAGGGCGCTGATCCCGACGACGAGCAGCAACGCGACCAGCCAGCCGATGGAGTGCGCCTTGCCGCCGCCCAGCAACAGATCCCAGATCCAGCCGGCCAGCACGAGGACGCCCAGCAGCAGCGTCTGTCGGTGGGACGGGCGCCGCTGAGTCATCGTGGAAGGTTAAACCGGGCGGCCACTGGGCGACTGCGGAGGCAAGTCTCAGAGCCGGCGGGCCGCTTCGACTGCCCAGTAGGTCAGGATCATCGATGCGCCGGCCCGCCGGATCGACAGCAGCGTCTCGGCGATGATCCGTTCCCGGTCGATCCAACCGCGCTCGGCAGCCGCCTCGACCATGGCGTACTCGCCGGACACCTGATAAGCCGCGACCGGGACCGGCGAGGCGGCAGCAACGGCGGAAAGCACGTCCAGATAAGCCAAAGCCGGCTTGACCATGATCAGGTCGGCGCCCTCGGCAACATCCAGCGCGACCTCCGCCAGCGCCTCGTTCACGTCGCGGGCAGGGTCCTGTTGGTAGGTCAGCCGGTCGCCGGTTAGCGAGGAATCGACGGCCTCGCGGAACGGTCCGTAGAAGGCGGAGGCGTACTTCGGTGCATAAGCCAGCACGCCGACATCGTCGCGACCGGCCCGGTCCAACGCGCCTCGAACGACGCCGACCTGGCCGTCCATCATGCCGCTGGTACCGAGCAGGTCAGCGCCGGCCTGAGCCTGAGCCATCGCCATCGATGCGTAACGCTGCAGGGTGGCGTCGTTGTCGACCGAACCGTCGCCGGCGAGCACACCGCAGTGGCCGTGATCGGTGAACTCGTCCAGACACAGGTCGCCCATCAGCACCGTGGCATCGCCGAGTTCGAACTTCAGCCGGGCCAGGCCGACGTTCAGGATGCCGTCCGGGTCATCGGCACCGGAACCGATCGCGTCCTTGAAGGTCGGCACCCCGTACAGCATCAGCCCACCGACGCCGGCCTCGACCGCATCGATGGCGGCCTTGGCCAGCGAGTCGAGAGAATGCTGGAACACTCCAGGCAGTGAAGAGATCGCCCGCGGTTCCTCTATCCCCTCGGCCACGAACATCGGCAGGACGAGATCGGACGGCTGGATCGCCACGTCGCGGGTCAGTCGGCGCAGTGCTGCGGTGCGACGCAGACGCCGCGGACGGGACACCGGGAAGGGCGGCAAGACGGGGAGTTCACTCACTCTTCCACCGTACTCAGGCCCGATCGTGCAACATCCTCCGGCGCGTGGCCGGAGGATGTTGCACAATCGATCACGCTAGCGGGCGGCGCGAGTCCGGCCCGCGGCGCGGGACCGACGTGGCGGCGCGGCGGCCGCCTTCTCCCGCTCCTCAGCGGCACGCTTCACCGCGAATTCGGCCAGCGCGTCGATCAGTGCGGCAACGTTCGCGGTCTCGGGCTGCACGTCGACCCGCAACCCGAACTCACGGGCCGTGGCCGCGGTCTGCGGACCGATGCAGGCCACCACGGTGCGGTTGTGCGGCTTGCCCGCGATACCCACCAGGTTGCGCACCGTCGAGGACGACGTGAAGCACACCGCCTGGAAGCCACCGGACTTGATCGCATCCCGGATCTCGGCAGCCGGCGGTGCCGCCCGCACCGTCCGGTACGCGGTCACGTCGTCGATCTCCCAGCCACGTGCCCGCAGGCCTTCGGCCAGCGTCTCGGTGGCGATGTCGGCCCGCGGCAGCAGGATCCGGTCGATCGGGTCGAGCACGTCGTCGTAGGGCGGGAAGTCTTCGAGCAGGCCTTCGGAGGACTGCTCACCGGAGGGTGTGAGCTCCGGCCGGATGCCGAAGGCACGCACCGCGTCGGCGGTCTGCTCGCCCACGCAGGCGATCTTGACGCCGGCGAACGCGCGGGCATCCAAACCGAACTCCTCGAACTTCTCCCGCACCGCTTTCACGGCATTGGTCGAGGTGAACACGATCCACTCGTAACGTCCGGTCACCAGGCCCTTGATCGCCCGCTCCATCTGGGTCGGGGTGCGTGGCGGCTCGACGGCGATCGTCGGAACCTCCACCGGCACCGAGCCGTAGGAGCGCAGTCGCTCGCTCATCGCGCCGGCCTGCTCCTTGGTGCGCGGCACCAGGACCTTCCAGCCGAACAGTGCTCGCGACTCCCACCAGGCCAGTTTCTCCCGGCCGGCGACAGCCTTGCCGATGGTGACGACGACAGTGCCGTACATGCCGGCCGAGGCAAGCTCTGCCTCGCCGAGACTGCCGTTCACGGTCACCTGCGACGTCGTGGTTCCGGCACCGGTGACCGCCAGCGGGGTGTCGGGCTTGAGACCGGACGCGACCAGCTGCTCGGCCACCGAACCGATCTCGGCAGCGTCCACGGTCAGCACCAGCAGGCCCGGTGCGGTAGCCAGTGACTCGAGGTCGACGGGACTGCCGGCAGCGCTCAGGCGCAGATCAGCTTCGGTGTGCACCGGTCCGACCGGCACGCCGGCGTACGTCGCGGTGGCAGATCCCTCCGACAGCGCCGGGACGATCTCGTAAGGCACGACGGTGCGGGCTACCGCCGCCGCCTCGCGACTTACGCCCTCGGATCCGAACGGATCACCGCTTATCACCCGGACGACGTGCGAGCCGTTGCGGGCTTCGGTGAGTATCGCCTTGGCGGTATCGGCCGGGACCGGTTCGACCGGGTGGATCTCCGCGGAGATCATCTCCCTGATCGATTCCGGCACGGATGCGTCGACGAATGCGACGTCCGCGGCGGCCAGCACCTCGGTGGCACGCACAGTCAGCAGGCCAGCGTCGCCGGTACCGATGCCCACGAAGGACACCAGGCCGACAGGCTTTCGCGCTCGGGTCATTACGAGCTCCCCATCATGGTGTTCGCGCCCAGATCGATCAGCTCGGCAGCGAGCCGGGTACCGATCTCCTGGGCTTTGTCGAGCGGGCCGGACGCCGACAACCGGACGGCGTCGCTGCCATCCAGTGCGGTGACCGATCCGCGAAGGAAAACTTCAAGCCCGCCGGACGCGTCGTCGGCGCCGACCGGGTCGGCAGCCTCCACAACGTCGGCGAGTGCCCCCACCGGGGCAGAGCAGCCGGCCTCGAGGGCAGCCAGCAGCGCTCGTTCGGCGCTGACCGCCGCGCGAGTCGGGTGGTCATCAAGTGGCACCAGCAGCGCCAGGGTGTCGGCGTCCGAACTCCGACATTCGATCGCCAGGGCGCCTTGCGCCGCAGCCGGCAGCACCTGCAGCGGGTCGAGCAGTTCGGTGACCAGATGCGCCCTGGCCAGCCGCTGCAATCCAGCGACGGCGAGCACGACCGCATCCAGGTCGGCGTCGGCGCCGTGCACCCTGTCCAACCGGGTATCGACGTTGCCGCGGATCGGCACGAGCTGCAGGCCGAGGTCCAATGCACGCAGTTGCGCGGTGCGTCGCGGCGAACCGGTACCGACTCGGGCGCCGGAGGGCAGCTCCAGCAGCGTCAGGTCGTCGCGAGCGCACAACGCGTCACGCGGATCCGCCCGCAACGGCACGGCCGCGAGGGCGATGCCGGTCAGCGGTGCGGTCGGCAGGTCTTTGTAGGAGTGCACGGCGACATCGATGTCACCGGCGAGCAGCGCATCCCGCAGTGCCGAGACGAACACGCCGGTGCCGCCGATCTGCTCCAACGGCGCACCGCTCCGGTCGCCCTCGGTGGACACCTGCACCGTTTCGACGGGCAGGCCGGGGTGTTCGGCGATCAGGCTGTCCACGATCAGCTGGGTCTGGGTGCGAGCCAGCAGGCTGGCCCGGGTACCGACGCGCAGGGTTCGGGTCATGGTCATCGACCCACCTCGCTGTCGGTCGTCCCGATTGCCCTGTCATCGCGGGCGTCATCGCCGGCGTCATTGCCGTCGTCGTCGTCGTCCGGCGCGGCAGCGTTGCGGATCGCGGTGACTGAACCCGGGGCGGCCGGGTCGAGACCGAACAACTCCCGCAGCGCCGCTGCGTAGGCGTTTCCCTCAGGAGTGGCGGCCAGTTCCTTGACCCGGACGGTCGGTGCGTGCAGTACCTTGTCGACCGCTCGTCGAACCGCGGAGGCGACCTCGGCACGTATGTCGGGGTCCAGGCCGGGCAGCCGTCCGGACAGTCGGTTCAATTCGGCGTCGACGACCTGAGCGGCGCGGGCCCGAAGCGCCGTCACCGTCGGTGCAACCGCCAACGCCTGCTGGTTGGCCAGGTAACCCTGCAATTCGCTGGCCACGATCGCGGTGGCGGCCTCGATCTCCTCGTCGCTGACCATCGCGCCGAAATTGCGCAGCACGTCCAGGTCGACGTACTGAACGTCGGCCATCAGTGCGACAGCCGGATCGACGTCGCGGGGCAAAGCGAGATCCAGCACGACCAGCTGGCGCCCGGACCGCGCGGCCACGTCGGCCGCCTCGACCACGAGCCCGGTGGCTCCCGTGGAGGAGATGAGAACGTCCGCAGCGGCAATCTCGGCGGCGAGGTCCTCCAGCCTGGCAGCCCGGCCGCCGAGGATGCCGGCCAGTCGCTGGGCACGTTCGAAACTACGGTTGATCACGACGGCGTCGATGTCGCCACCACCGGCCATCCGCTGCAGCGTCGCCCCGGACAGCGCGCCCATCGAGCCGGCGCCGAGAATGACGAACCGCTTGGCGACAAATGCCTGCGATCCCGCCGCGTCCTCGGAGTCGTCGAAGACCCGGGCTGCATGGGTCAGGGCAACCGAGACCACCGACGCGCCGGCCCGGTCGATGCCGGTCTCCGAGTGAACCCGCTTACCTACTCGCAGCGCGGTTTGGCTGGCCTCGTGCAGCGCCTTGCTTACCGTTCCCGCCTCGGTGCCGGTGGCGTAGGCGGTACGGAGCTGCCCCAGGATCTGCGACTCTCCGACCACCATCGAATCCAGGCCGGCGGCCACTCGGAGCAGGTGATCGGCGGCGGCCTCGGCGAAGTGCACGTACAGGTGCTCGCCCAGCTCGTGCACACCCATCCCGGCCAGCCGCGCCAGCACCGTGGAAATGTCGGTGACCGCCGGGTGGAAGCGAGCGACGTCGGCGTAGACCTCGATGCGGTTGCACGTCGACAGCGCCATCACCTCGGAGATGGATTCGCTGCGGTGCAGTTCGTCCAGGAGCTTGCCCATGCTTTCGGACGGGATGCTCGCGCGCTCCAGGACGGGAACCGGGGCGGAGTGATGCGAAAGGCCGACGACCAGCAGGCTCATGCCAGTACCTCCCGCTCGTCGCGGGCCCAGTCGGCCGAGGAGTTCTTGCGGTTGTCGTGGAAGCTGAGGATCTGAAGTTCGGCGGCCAGGTCGACCTTGCGGACGTCGACGTGCGGCGGAACGGACAGCACTGTCGGTGCGAAGTTCAGGATCGAGGTGACCCCGGCGGCAACCAGCCGGTCGCAGACCTCCTGCGCAGCGGTAGCCGGAACCGCCATCACCGCGATGGCGATGTTCTCGCTGCGGACCACCTCGTCGAGGGTGGCGATGTGCTGCACGGTCATGCCGCGTAGCCGGGTCCCGACGATGGACGGATCCGCATCGACGATCGCGGCGATCCGGAAGCCCCGGGACGCGAAGCCGGCATAACCGGCCAACGCCTGACCAAGGTGGCCGATACCGATCAATGCGACGGCACGGTTCTCGTGCAGGCCCAGGGTGCGCTGGATCTGCTCTGTGAGCATTTGCACGTCATAGCCGACGCCGCGTACCCCGTAGGAGCCCAAGTAGGACAGGTCCTTGCGGAGCTTGGCCGAGTTCACCCCGGCCGCAATCGCGAGTTCCTCAGACGAGACGGTGGCCGTTTCCTGCTCACACAGCCCGGTGAGTGCCCGCAGATAGATGGCCAGCCGGGCAACCGTGGCCTCCGGAACCGCTCGCAGTTCAGGCACCGGTCGCTGATCGGGGCCAGCGACTGCGCGCTGGTCAGCGTTGCCGCCGACCGCGTTCAGCTGATCTCGCTGGACGGTCATGAGCTCCTCGGAAGGTCCCGCTCAACCGGTCGGTGTGGGCCATCGCACGGCAGGAAGGCGAGTGTGGTATCGGGGTCGGACAGCATCGAACGTACGCTCTTGTGAAGGCATTCACAAAATCGAATGGGCGTGTGGTAAAGAGCTCACTGGGCGGGACGCATCACCCACCTCGCGGGATGAATGCGAGCTCAGCTCAACGGGTCAATGCGGCCCGGAAGCGGTCTTCCTCGAGCCGCCAGTAACCGTGTTCGGCGCCGTCGATCAGGATCACCGGAACGCGGTCGGAGTACTCGTTGGCCAGTTTTGGATCCGCGTCGACGTCCAGGAAAGCCAGTTGGAAACCGAGTTCGCCCGACAGCCGGCGGGCGGCCTGCTCGGCGTCCTCGCACAGATGACAGCCCGCTCTGGTGATGACCGTGACCTGATGCCGGCCGGACCCGCTTCCCCGACCTGCGGGCATCGTCATTGCTCGGCCTGCTTGTCAGCCGACTCGGGGGCGTCCGGCGATGTATGACGACCCGCGCCGGATGAGCGAAGTTGCCACTTCATGACCTTGCCGGTCGCCGTGTGCGGCAGGGTGTCGACTTCGATGATCCGTTTGGGCAGCTTGAAGCGGGCCAGCGATCCAGCCGCCTGGCTGAGCAGGTCCTCTGCGTCGAAAGCGACGCCAGGTTCGGGGACCACGTACGCGACGACCAGCTCGGTGTCGGCGGTGTCCGGCAGGCCGAGGACTGCCACCTCGCGGACGCCGGCCAGCTTGGCCAGCACCGCCTCGACCTCGGCCGGGTACACGTTGAACCCGTTGACCAGCACCAGGTCACCGCGACGGCCGATCAGGTAGTAGTCGCCGTCGTCGTCGGCGACCGCAAGGTCGCCGGTGGCAAACCAGCCCTCGGAGTCCGGCCCGTCGTGGCCGTCGGGCCAGTAACCGGTGAACAGGTTGGCGCCGCGCACCTCTAGCAGTCCCAGGTCACCGGGTTCGACCGGCGTGCCGTCGGTGTCCAGCAGCCGAACCTCGACGCCGGGCAGCGGGCGTCCCACCGAGCCGGCTTTCGGCTCGATCCAGCCACTGATCCAGCCACTGTCGGAGGCCGGCGCGTCGGAGGCCGGCGCATCGGGGGCCGGCGCATCGGCGGCGGCATTGGCGGCAGCGGCATTGGCGGCGGGCGCGAGATTGACGGTGACGACCGGCGCCGCTTCGGTCAGGCCGTAGCCCTCATACAGGCCGACGCCGACTTCGGTGTAGCGGGCGACGAGGTCCGCGACCAAAGGCGCCGAGCCTGACAGCGCGAAGCGCACCCCGGCGAAGCCGGCGCGAAAACTCGGCTGGTCGGCCCAGGCAGCAAATTCGGCCGGGGCGCCGACCACCACCGTGATCTGCTCGTCGACCATTGTCTGCAAGGTGTCCTCGGCATGGAAACGCGAGGCCAGGACGATGCTGGCTCCGAAGTACAGCGCCATGCCGAGGCCGGCGTTCAATCCGAAGATATGGAACATCGGCAGCGGCAGGAACACCCTGTCCGTCGAGGAGATCGGGGTCGGTGAAAGCTCGCCGAACTGTTCAAGATTGGCCAGCAGCGCACGCACCGGCAGCATCGCACCTTTGGGGCGCCCGGACGTACCGGAGGTATAGAGGAGCACGGCCAGGTCTTCGCCGCTGCGATCGCGGCGAACCGGGGGCTGCCCGGAGCCGGCGTTCAGCAGCTGGTTAACCGTCGGGACCTCGTCGTTGCCGGAACGGGCCGCGACCACGATGCGTTCCAGCGCAGGGTGCTCGGCACGTAGCTGGGCAGCTGCTCCGACCGCCGCCACCGAGGAGGTCACGAGCACCCGCGCGCCCGAGTCCGACAGGATGTGGCTCAGCTCCGGGATCGTGTAGCCGGGATTGACCGGCACCACGACGAGCCCGGCCTGCAGCGAGGCCAGGTAAACAGCAAGGAAATCGGCCGAGGTCGGGGCCTGAATGGCTATCCGGTCGCCCACCTGGAGGCCGTACGAGGCGAGGCCGGCAGCCAGGCCCGACACGGTGGCTTCCAGCTGCCCCCAGCTCCAGCGGACCGCCGAATCCACCACCGCCAACTCGTCGGGACGCTCGGCCGCGGCGCGGCGCACCAAGTCACCGATCGAGGCCGGGGCTACCGGATGAGCAGACTGCGCGGTCACCCAATTCCTCCTCGAGATGGTGCTACTGCGTTATGAGGGCGGTCATTGTTCGCTTACCTTCGACGGATGCCTCAGACGACAGGTACTGGCTACTGGCTGGTAGATCCCGCATTCTACTGGGGTCAGCGGCGCGCAATGGTGAGATCCGATCGTTGACGAAGCGTAGTCGCAGAAGCTCGTCGGAACCGTCTCAGGGGAGGTACCGTCCACAAACGTAGGCACGGAGGAAGCAGGGGGTACATGTTCGTCCCCGGCACCGCCGTGGCTCCGGCCACGGCCGAAGCGGACTTTTGGCGCGCCCTTCGAGGCCTGCTGACCATGGCGATAGCCGGCGACGGATCGATGGATGCCATCAAGTCATCCATCGACGTGCCGGTCAGGGCCCGTGGCACTGTTTCCTCGAGGACTAACGACCAAACCCCGTCCAGGTCACCGGTCGGCGTCGAAAAGGATCCGCCCGAAGACATCGACGCCGAGCACTCCGACATGTGGAGGCTGGTCCGAGCGGCCCAGAACGGTGACGGTGAGGCCTTCGGTCAGCTGTATGACCGCTACGTCGACTCGGTGTTCCGTTTCATCTTCTATCGCGTCAACGACCGGGCGCTGGCCGAGGACTTCACATCCGAGACGTTCCTGCGGGCGCTGCGCCGGATCTCGACGATCAGCTATCAGGGTCGCGATATCGGCGCCTGGTTCATGACCATCGCCCGCAACATTGTCTTCGATCACTCAAAGTCGGCACGCTTCCGGCTCGAGCTGACCACCGCGGAGGTGCTGGACTCCGACGAGACCGAGCCGAGCCCGGAAGCCACTGTCCTTACCCGGCTGACCAACGAGCGCCTGCTGCAGGCCGTCAACGAACTGGGCGACGAGCAGAAGGAATGCATCGTCCTGCGGTTTCTGAACGGACTGTCGGTTGCCGAGACCGCCGAGGTGATGGGTAAGAACGACGGGGCGATCAAGGCCCTGCAGCACCGTGCGGTCAAGCGGCTGGCCGGCTTGCTCGACAGGGAACTGATGTGAGCGAGGACCGCCGTACCGGCCGGCGCAAAGCTACCGGCCAGTACGCAGTAACCGGTCACTCGGCGGTGTCGTTGATCGGATCGAAGCACGCCGATCAGTCCGCGCTCGGTGGCGGTCAATTACCGATCCGGTCGAGGGAGGCGTTCGATGAGTGAGCATCGCAGCGAGCGCCAGCGAGCGAGGAGCGGAGCGAATCCCGCGATGAGCGCTTGCGCGAAGAGCAGGCAGCATCATGAGTGAGCATCGCAGCGAGGCTGACCTCGTCGCGCGGTTGAGTTCGCTGCCGGCCGGCCCCAGGCCCGACGCGACGTTCAAGCGCGAACTGCGTACTCAACTCGTCGCCATCACCTCGCGCATCGTGGCCGAATCGACCGATGCGGCTCCTCCGGCCGCTGAGGCAACCGGGCCGGTCAATGCCCGCCGTCCGGCCCGGCCGGCACCGGCGGGCCGAGCCGTGGGCCGCACCCTCGGCCGACTACGCCGACCAATCCTCGTCTTCGGCTCGGCAGCCGCCGTGTTGGTGGTGCTGCTCGGCCTCGCGGTGTGGATGGCGCAGCGCGCGATTCCCGGCGATTCGCTCTACGGGGTCAAACGGGCGAGTGAGAACGTCAAGCTCTCGATCGCCGGCAACAACGAGGACAAGGGCAACACCTACCTGCAGCTAGCCGGCACTCGAGCCGGCGAGGCGGTCAAGATGTTGCCCAGTTCGTCTGCCGACGTGCCCAGCGGGCACACCATCTCGCTGTGGAAGCAAACCCTGGACAGCGCAGATTCCGACGCCCGCAACGGAATGAAGTTGCTGTCCACCGCCAGCGTTGCGCAAGTGTCAGCCGATCCGCTGGCCAAGGTGAGCGGTTGGCTACCCGCCCAACGGAGCAAGCTAAGCGACGTCCTGGCCCGCACCCCAGCCGGTGACCTGCGTACCCGGGCCCAGGCATCGATGCGGCTGCTCGACCAGATCCAGACCCGCGTAAGCGACCTGAAGGGTGAGCTCGGCTGCTCGTGCCTGTCGCCGACGTCGCCCTCGGATGATCTCGGACCGAAGCCCTGCTCGCCGTGCCGCACGCTGGTGCCCGGCGTGCCGCCCGGGAACAATCCGCTGGCACCGAGCGGGACGATCCCCGGTCTGACCCCCTCGGGCCCGACGTCGGGCACCGGTTCGACCCCGAGTAGTTCGAAGACGCCAGGGTCGCGCGGCGGTGCCGGTGCATCGCTGGTCCCTGGCAGAGCCCAGCTGCCCGGCGCCTCCCTGCCCGGGGCGCCGACCAGGTCCGTAGCGACACCGAGCCCGGCCGGCGGCGCGTTGTCCACTGGTTCCAGCGGCGCCGGAGTATCCATACCGGGCACCGGGATCAGCGCCGGCGTGGGAACTGGCGGTGTCACCGCCTCGCTGCCGAACGTGCACCCGACCACTGTTGCGGGCGTGCTCGCCGTCAACTGATCGAAACGCGCGGCCGCTAGTCTGATCCGAGCTGATCCGAGCCATTGGGCATTTCGAACACGCCTCGCGGGTCGCGCTTGATCGCCTGCACACAGCAGCACGACCTTCCATCAACCAGGGGGCCAGCGCATGCCGATTCGTTCCGTCGGGGCATCGGATCCCGAGGTCGAACACGGCGTCGCGATACCGGCACATCCGCATGCCGCGGCTTTCTTCGACGTCGACAACACGATCGTGGTCGGGGCGTCCATCTTCCATTTCGCCAAGGGCCTGGCCGCTCGAAACTTCTTCTCGACCAGGGATCTCTCACGGTTCGTGTGGCAGCAGGTGAAGTTCCGGGCCGGCGGCGAAGCACACCACAACATCACCAAGGCGCGGGAGTCGGCACTCGCCTTCGTCGCCGGCAAGTCGGTGGCCGAAATCGTGTCGGTTTCGGAGGAGATCTACGACGAGACCATCGCGGCGAGGATCTACTCCGGTACCCGAGCCCTGGCGCAGCTGCATCTGGACGCCGGTGAGCAGGTCTGGCTGGTCACCGCCACTCCTGAGGAACTTGCCTTGATCATTGCGCGGCGGCTGAACCTGACCGGCGCGCTAGGCACCCGCGCCGAACACATCGACGGCGTCTACACCGGCCACCTGATCGGTGATCTGTTGCACGGCGAGGCCAAGGCCGCCGCAGTTCGCGACCTGGCCGAGCGGGAAGGCTTGGACCTCGCGCTGTGTTCGGCGTATTCGGATTCGGTGAACGACATCCCGATGCTGTCGCTGGTCGGACGCGCGGTGGCGGTCAACCCGGACTCGGCATTACGTGACGAGGCTCGTCGGCGCGGCTGGGAGATCCGCGATTTCCGGACCGGTCGTAAGGCGGCCCGGATCGGCATCCCGGCCGCTCTGGTGCTGGGGGCCGCGGGGGGCGCGGTGGCCGCCGGGATCGCGATCGGACGACACCAGGAGCAAGCCCGCTCGCGGCGCTAGATGCCGGGTCGGTCAGAGCCGGTCGGTCAGAGCCGGTCGGTCAGAGCCAGTCCGTCAGTGCCAGTCCGTCAGTGCCAGTCCGTCAGTGCCAGACGGAGCGGCGCTGCATCAGTAGTCGGTACAGGCTGCCTTGGATCTGCTCGCGTACCCGGTCGGTGAGTTCGAATACCAGCGCGGGATCCTCCGCCGCGTCCGGGCCGTAGCTCGTGGTTTCGATCGGGTCACCGAACTCGATGTACCACTTGCTGGGCAGCGGGATCATGCCCAACGGCCCGAGCCACGGAAAGGTCGGCGTGAGCGGGAAGTACGGCAAGCCCAGCACCCGTGCAATTGTCTTGGCATTACCCAGCATCGGGTGGATCTCCTCCGACCCGACGATGGCCGTGGGGATGATCGGCGTGCCGGTACGCAAGGCGGCGGACACGAACCCGCCGCGTCCGAATCGCTGGAGTTTGTACCGCTCGGAAAAGGGCTTTCCGATTCCCTTGAAACCTTCGGGCCAGACTCCGACCAGTTCACCGTTGGCCAGCAGTCGCTCGGCGTCGGGGTTGCACGCCAGCGTGCTGCCGGTCTTGCGAGCCAGCTGGCCGAGCACCGGAGTGGTGAACACCAGGTCTGCACCCAGCATCCTGAGGAACCGGTGATCCGGGGTCTCCTCGTGCACTGCGGTCGCGGTCATCGCACCGTCCAACGCCCACAACGCACCGGCGTGGTTGGCGACGATCAACGCGCCGGACTCCGCCGGCAGGTTGTGCACCCCGATCACCTCGGTGCGGAACCAGGTCCGGTACAGCTGCCGCATCGCAGGCAACACGGTCGAGGCAGTCAGATCGGCATCGAAGCCGAACTCGTCCACGTCGTACTCGCCGGTGATTCGCCTGCGCAGGAACGCCAGCCCGGCGGCTGCGCGCCGCTCCAGGCCGGAGGTCGGTCGCGGCGTCTCCACGGGCTCGGCAGCTATCGCCTGATGCTGAGCGGCGTCCATGCTCGCCCGGTGCGCGTGTTCGGCACGGATCGGAATCACTCTGGCTTCAGCCACGGCGCACCCCGATCGGCGCCGGTGCAGCCAGGCTCGGCGTGCCCGGCAACGGCTCCGCGGCCAGGCCTAACAGCGACGCGATCCTCACCTCGCCGTGGCGGATCCGAACCGGGTCGATGACGGGTTCGACCGGGCGGCCGGTGCGGAACGAATCGAACGCACCGGCCGTGGTGTAGGCCGGGGTATACCCGAATTCGGACTTCAGCCGCTCGTTGCAGACCACTCGTCCGAAGTTGAGGAACTGCATCTGTTCGGGGGAAAAGTCGACCATGCCGCTGCGCCGCACGAGCCGGCCGACGAAGGACACTGCCGGCGCGGGTACCGGCAGGCCGATCCGTCCGGCCCGACGGATGGCCTGGCTCAGCATCAAGGCACCGTCGCCGGCCGCGTTGAAGGTCCCCGGACGATCGCTGGTGCTGGCCAGCCGCAGGATCTCGATGGCGTCCGTCTCGTGAAGCAGTTGCAACCGCGGATCGAAGCCCAAAGCGGTCGGCACCACCGGCAGTTGGAAGTACCTGGTCAACGGGGTGTCGATGAACGGTCCGATGAAGTTGGCGAAGCGCAACAGCGTGACGGAGATATCGGGGCGACGACGGACAAAACCGCGCACGTAGCCCTCGACCTCGACGGCGTCCTTGGCGTAGCCGCTGGCCGGCAGCGCGCGGGCCGACATGTCCTCGGTGAAGATGGCCGGATCGCGCGGGGAGGTGCCGTAAACAGCGGTGGTGGACTTGACCACCAGGCGACGCACCGTGTCGGATTTCTGGCACGCGGCCAGCAGTTGCATGGTGCCGATGACGTTCATTTCCTTCATCGGCGTTCGGCCACCAGCGCCGTGCGGCGTGGCCGTCACCGAGGCGTGCACGACGGTGTCCACCTCGGCGGAACTGATCACCTTGGCGATGAGCGGATTGCGGATGTCGGCGCGAACGAATTCGGTACGGCCGAGCAGATCGAGATCTGCCCGAGACGGCGGTGCGGCGTCGACCCCGATGACCCGGTCGATCGAAGGGTCTGCGGCCAACCGGCCGGCCAGTCGGCTACCGAGGTAGCGGCTCACTCCGGTTACCAGGACAACCTTCGCCATCTGCACTCCAGCCATGACAGTTACTCAATAGTAGGAGGTTAGCGAGCGAGGCGCCGAGCGAGTTGGGTGCCGAGCCTCGTGCGAGCCCGAGGACTGGCTCGTAGACGCAAACTGGCTCCCTGCGCCGAGCGCAGGAAGCCAGTCGCACCAGTCTTGGACGAACTACTTCTTGTTGCGACGCTGGACGCGCGTCTTCTTCAGCAGCTTGCGGTGCTTCTTCTTGGCCATCCGCTTGCGCCGCTTCTTGATGACAGAACCCATTACAACCTCTTCTGTTCTGTGACTTGCAGAACTACGCAGTCTGTTGAAGGAATGCCTGTTGAAGGAATGCCAGCGTGCGTCGCGAATCGGCACGCGTCACTGATGCGCCAGCCTACCCCGGTCGCGGTGGCAGAACCGAAACCGGCCTAACCGGCCTCGAAGAAGGCGCCCTTCAAATAATCCTGGACGGCCTGCTCAGGCACCCGGAACGAACGGCCGACCCGCACTGCGGGCAGCTCACCGGAGTGCACCATGCGGTACACCGTCATTTTCGAAACCCGCATCACGGCGGCCACCTCGGCAACCGTCAAGAAGCGAACTTCGTGCAGTCCATCAGAGGACTTAGTCATTCATCACACACCTTTGGCACGTGACAGTGAGCCGGCTTCCCCTCCGGCAACCTGACACGCACGTGCTCGGGTGAGAGTAGCGGTACTCGTGGGGCAGATGCGATACATGTTCTTCACAAATTGGAGACTTTTTTCTCAATGCCCGGCGTGGCTTCCCTTGCGCCACCCCTGAAGCCTACTCATTTCGTCGGGCAATAACCCTGTTTCGACCGCATTTCGACACTTCCCGAACGCCCCGACAGCGACACC
Source organism: Jatrophihabitans sp. (assembly GCA_036488285.1). Taxonomy (GTDB): domain Bacteria; phylum Actinomycetota; class Actinomycetes; order Mycobacteriales; family Jatrophihabitantaceae; genus Jatrophihabitans_A. Next base: position 21,698 of record DASXHV010000189.1, read on the forward strand.
CGCCGAGCCTCAGCGCACGGCTCGGTAACCGGCGCCCACCGGCGTGCGACTGGCTTGGACCGCCAATAACGGCCGAACGAGCGCGTCCATCTGGGCCGACGGGCGCACGCCGAGTTCTCGGACGAGCCGCCGCCCGAACGAGCGATACTCCCGGATCGCATCGTTGTAGTTGCCGTTGGCCAGATGGATCCGGATCACGGCACGCTGGGCGCTCTCCCGCAACGGCTCGATCGCCGCGGCCGCCATAGCGGCCATCAGGGCTGCCGACACCTGGCCCCGAGCAGTCAAACGCTCAGCGATCGCCTCCAATGCGGTCAGCCGCATCTGCTGTAGCCGAGCGCGTTCGTAGAGCACCCAGTCGTCGTACCAGCCAGACAGCAGATCGCCTCGCATGAGAACCAGCAGACTCTCCAAACACTCGTCAGCACAAGGGGAATCTGGTCCGTCCGGCTGGGCTGTGAGGATGCTGATCCGGTGGGCACGCTCGATGAAATCCCGCACGTCGACGGCGACCTCCGGGTTCAGGCTCAGTTGGCCGCCGGAACAGACCAGCAGGCCCGGTGCGGTGTGTTCGATTTGCCACACCGCAGCGCGCAAGCTGCCCGCTGCCCGGGATTCAGCCGTCTCCGGCCAGAGCATTCCGGCCAGGTAGCTACGTGGCCGGGCTCCCTCCAGAGCGAGCAGGGCTACGACTCGTTGCTCCCGTGACTTCAGGGCGATCTCCGTGCGGCCGGCTGAAACCCGGCAGGCGTCGAAAAGTCGGATCCGGTAGTCCGCGGGTTCCTCCGCCGATATCGGCACGTCCGGAAATCGTTCTGCGGCCATGGCGATCCCCCAATCGCCTATGCGCTGCGACAGACAGTGCGTTCACCCTGTAGCAGCAGCGTTACAGACGGTTCTAGTGTGGCTGCTGAATGTCAAGAGGCTGTTGAGTACGAGCTGATACAGATACGCCCTCAGTACAAAGGCGAAAGTTGCCTCTTTGTCGGGACGGAACGGTCAGTCAATGACACCGTCGAGCCATTGCTCGACCACCGTGATCACGTCGGCAGGATCGCTGGCGACGGCAGAGGTCGGACCGTCCTCGATCGACGGACCGTAGACGATTCGTGCGCGGAAGGCATGCTGAGATCCGGGCTCGTGCCACACCGTGATCACGAGCACCGCTTCTCCGGGCTCGACGTGCTGGGCGACCATCCTCGTTTCCTGCCCGACCGCATCATGGCGACGCGACCTGTCCTGTGAGTGTCTGGCAACACGCTTCGCCTTGCCACTCGAACGTCAGCTCAGTCATGGCTGAGTAACGCCTCGGTAATGACCCTGCTGTCTTACTGATCGGCACCAACCGGATCTAGAACAGGAAGGGGGTGAAACATCATGCGGAAGGAACTCACCTACAGCGAGCTCGACATCGAGAGCGCGGAGCTGCTGCCGGCGCGGGAGACCCTGTTCTTCAACACCTACAACTGGGCAGGCATCTACGCCACGAACTCGTCTCTGGCTGTCAACGCTGCCACCCTGCTGTCGCAGGCCAACAGCGCGGCCGTCCAGAGCATCTCAGTCAGCCAGCACTAAGTCGCGGGGCCGAAGCGGGCAGGTTCATCGAGGGAGAACGTGCCCGCTCTCGCAGAAGGGGGGACCGTTGTGAAGCAACGATCCGTTCTGAGCATCACCGAACTCGATGCGCAGACTCTCGACCTGCTCCCTGCGAAGGAGACGCTGTTCAGCATCAACGTCATGCCGGTCATCGGCGTGAACATCTCCATGGCGATCAACGCTGCGAGCATCGGGGCAACCGCCCAGTCGTTCGCAGGGCAGCAGATCCTGGCCCTGCACCGCTGACAGGTCGTTCGGACTGCGCCACCGCCCCCCGGGTGGTGCCGCCACCGCGCGAACAGGTCACACCGCAGGGCATTCGGGGAGGCCCGGTGCCACCGCACAACGATGCGTGGCACCGGGTCGCCCCGCCGCCTGAACGATCCGCTATTCGGGTATTGAGCATTCGCGGTACTCAGCGACGAGGGAATCCATGTCCATCCAGACGATCCAGCCTGCTGAGCGTTGGTGTCGCACCGCGGGCCTGCGTGAACTCGGCAGTGCACAGGGTTCCGGCCTGCGCGAAGCCCGCTACCTCATGCAGCGCTCCGACGGCCAGGTACTGCAGCTTTCTGAGCTGCTGCGTCTCGTCGTCCGCGAGGTGTCCATCGACCGGGACGCCAACCAGGTGGCCGATGCGGTCAGTGCCGCCTACGGCCGGCAACTCACCGAGGACGGCCTGCGTCATCTGGTCGCGAACAAACTTCAACCGCTGGGCCTGGTGGAGGACGTCGCGAGTGCACCGGAATCACACCAGCGTCTGCACGCCCAGACCGATCCGCTGTTGTCGCTCCGGCTTCGCCGCACCCTGCTCTCCGAAAGCGCAGTGCGGGTGTTGGCGCGTGCGACGTCCGTGCTGTACGTCCCGGTGATCCTCGCTCTCGCGTTGGCCGCTGTGGTGGCCCTCGACGTCACGGTGTTCCGGCGCGGCAGCGTGCTCGGCGCGCTCGGTTCGGTCTTTGCAACCCCGACTTTCCTGCTCGCATTGTTGGGTCTGCTGACTCTCGGCTCCCTGGTTCACGAACTGGGGCACGCGGCGGCCTGCCACTACGGCGGAGCTCGACCAGGCGTGATCGGGGTCGGGGTCTATCTGGTTTTTCCGGCGTTCTTCACCAACGTCACCGATTCCTACCGCCTCGATCGGATCGGCAGAATCCGCACCGACCTCGGCGGCTTGTACTTCAACGTCTGGTGTCTCATCGCGTTGGACGGTACCTACCTGCTGACCGGCCAGGGCTTGTTGCTGCTGGCCGCGCTGCTGATGCATATCGAGATGGCCCAGCAGCTGATTCCGACCGTTCGCTTCGACGGCTACTTCGTGCTTGCGGACCTGGCCGGGGTACCGGACCTGTTCACGCGGGTCCGTCCGGTGTTGCTCAGCCTTCTCCCCGGTCGCGAGGCCGATCCGCGGGTGACCGAGCTGCGCCCGATGGCCCGGCGCATCGTGACCTGCTGGGTGCTGCTGGTGGTTCCGACCCTGCTGGCCGGTTTCGGCTGGCTGGTGATCAGCGGGCCGTACCTGATCCGCCATGCGGTCGACGGCATTCGGCACCAAGCCAGCGCGGCACACGCGGCCTGGGGACAGCACGACGTGCCGTCTCTGGCGCTGTCGACGATCTCGATCGTGCTGCTGACTTTGCCCATGCTCGGAATACTGATTCTTTGTCAGCGCCTCGCCATGGGCGTCGTCGCGGCGGTGCGGCGTGCCTCGGCTCGGCGTGCGTTGTCTCGTCGCGAGCTGTCCCGACATGCGATCGCGCAACAACTCGGAACCGTAGGCAACGTTGGCTACGAATCATCTGAACCAGCCACCAGTAAGGGCACGGCGGCGGCTTCAGCGTCGGTGGCTGCTTCAGCGTCGGCAGCTGAACCCGCAGCCGACTCTGGTTCGGAATCGGCACCCGACCCGGTATCGGCACTTACCGTGCGCGACAGCCTGACAGCGGCGGCCTTCACCGACGAGCAGATGATGCGGCTCAACCGTGGCCAGGCACCGGAATCAGGTTGGCGGCGCGCACTGTTCACCGTCACGTCCGGCACCATCAATCCCGGTCCGAGTGCTGCCGAGGCGCGTCGAGCCCAACTGCTCGCGCGAGTCACCGCACCGATCAGCGGATCTCGCCGGGTCGTGGTCATGAGTCGCAAGGGCGGCGTCGGCAAGACGACGACCACGCTCGCGTTGGGCGGCATGTTCGCCTCCCTTCGCGGTGACCGAGTGATCGCCGTGGACGCCAACCCCGACGCCGGCAACCTGGCACATCGGGTCTCCCGGCCGTCCCGACACACGATCACCGACGTGCTGGCCTGCATGGACCAGATCGGCAGCTATTCGGACCTTCGTGAGTTCACTACGCAGTCGCCGGAAACTCGCCTCGAGGTGCTGGCCTCAGACGACGACCCGCGAATCGGAATGGCCTTGAACCGTCAGGCATATCACCAGGTCATCCAGCTGCTCGACCACTACTACAACCTGATCCTGCTCGACACCGGCACCGGCATCCTGGACAGCGCGAATCAGGGACTCTTGACCGACGCTGATCAGCTGGTGCTGGTGCTGCGTCCCGCACTGGACGGGGCGCGTGCCGCGGCGTTGACGTTGGACTGGCTCAGCGAACACGGGTACCCGGAACTGGTTGCCAGTGCAGTCGTGGTTGTGAACGCCACCCGGAACCGAAGCCGGGTCTCGTTGGACAAGATCAGCGACCACTTCGCCCGTCGCTGCTCCACGGTGGTCAGCGTGCCCTGGGATCCGGCGCTCGAAGCCGGCGCACAGACCACGCTGGCCTCACTGCAACCGAGCACCCGCGAAGCGTTGGTTGCGCTGGCCGGCGCGGTCGCGGATCAGTTCGTGACCGGCGGCGACCTTCGTCCCGGTATGAGCCAACAGCATTCGGCACTGCGGTGAAATACGACGCCGAACAAATCCGCGACTACCCACGCCAAGGAGAATCATCATGAATCGACGTCGTGCAGTGCTGCGCGGGGTGGCGATCTGCGCGTCCCTGGTTGGGCTCGTCGCCGCGACAACCGGGGCCGCCTCAGCGGACTCCGGTCGCTATGGCGGCAATCTCGAGGCCGCGTCGGCTGCTATACCCGCTCAGGCCGGCGACGTCGCCACCGACTCCAGCAACCAGGTCCAGCGGCCGTGGGGTGGTTCGATACGCGGCAGCGCGGTGGCCACCAGTTCGGCGACCTGTGACGGCTGCCAGGCAACCGCGGTCACCATGCAGGTGATCTACACCAGGCACGTACACGCCATGACGGTCGACAACGTCGCGGCAGCCTGGTCATCGTGCACGGCCTGTTCGGGATCGGCACTGTCGTTGCAGGTGGTGATCGCGCGCAAGGCCGGTCTGGTCCGGGCCAACAACCGCTCGTTGGCGCTGAACGTCGCCTGCGTTCAGTGCTCGACCGCAGCGGCCGCGGTGCAGATCGTCGTGATCGCGCCGTCGATGCGCGAACTGTCCCGGCAGGCGTTGAACGACATCGCGGCGCTACGTGACGAGTTGGCCGCAGAGCTTGCCACCCAGCTGGCACCGGTTGCTCAGGCGCCGGCGGTCCAGGCAACGCCCAGGGGGCAGGCCTTGGCGAAGCCATCCGCGGTGACGCCCAATGCCCGGCAGGCCCTGACGACTGCGACCACCCAGCTCCAGTCGGTGATCACGAAGGATCTGGGTGCCTCGTCGGCGACTCACGATCTGCAGGTACGCACCGGCTGATTCGGCGTTGGACGCAGCAGCTACTGCTCGGTTTCGGCGGCGGCACCCAGCGCGACCGAGCGGTCCCGGGCGGCCTCGATCGCGGCCAGCAAGGCCGCCCGTACGCCATGGTTCTCCAATTCCCGGATGGCCGAGATGGTGGTGCCGGCCGGGCTGGTGACGGCCTCGCGCAGTTGCACGGGATGCTCGCCGGAATCACGCAGCATCACAGCCGAGCCGACTGCGGTCTGCACGATCAACTCGGCGGCCAGCGTGCGTGGCAGGCCGAGCAGGATGCCTGCATCGATCATGGCCTCGACGAGGAAGAAGAAATACGCCGGTCCACTGCCCGACAGCGCCGTCACCGCGTCGAGCTGGGATTCCGGCACGGTGACGACCTTGCCGACCGCCGACAACAGATCCCGGGCGTGCTGCAGGTGCTCGGCATCGGCATGCGAGCCGGCACAGATCGCCGTCATGGCCTCGTCCACCAACGCCGGGGTGTTCGGCATGCACCGGACCACCGCCGGGCCGCCGGGCAGGCCACGCTCGAGCCGCGCGGTGGTGATTCCTGCCGCCACCGACACGATGAGATGATCGGCCGTGACGTGGTCGGCAAGTTGTTTGAGCAGCGGGTCGATGTCCTGCGGCTTCACGGCGATAAGGATCGTCCGGGCGGTCTTTGCCGCCTCCGCGACGTCGACGATCCGAACCCCGTATTGCGTGCTCAGGTACTCGATGCGGGCCGGGTAATGCTCCACGACCACTATCTCCTCGCGGGTGGCCGTCCCTCGGAGCAGCCCGGATAGCAGGGCCTCACCGATCTTGCCGCCACCGACGATCGCCAATCCACCAGCCGTACTCGTCATTGGCCCATCCTCCCATCCCGGCCCAGCGGGTTGACGGCAGCGGCCCCAACAGCATGCTGAGCGCCTTACGCCCTAGCTACTGCAGGGCGGGGGTAGCCAGGTACAGCCGGCAGAACGCCAACGCCTCGGCCAGGTCGGCCTCCCGTTCGTCGCGGTCCGCGGCCCGCCTGGTGTTCACTTCGACGATCACGTTGCCGGCGAAATCCCGGTCGGCCAGGGTCTCCAAAATCTGCGCGCACGGCTGGTTCCCGCGACCAGGCACCAGGTGCTCGTCCTTGTTCAGGCCGGTGCCGTCGGCAACATGCAGGTGGGTCATCGCAGACCCCATCCGGGTCAGCATCAACTCCGCGTCGGAGCCCGACACCGATGTGTGCGACAGATCAAGGGTGAAATGCTGATACGGCGACGCCAGATCGGGCGAACTGGGCTCTGGCGCTTCCAGGTGCGCGGGCCGTCCCGCCCGGTCTATCCAATATCCGTCGGAGTCGCGGTTTTCGACGTCCAGCGAGACAGCTGCGACGTCCCAGGTCGGCAGGTACGGCGAGATCTCCCTGCCCCGCAGTCGTAGCGGGAACATGTTCTCCACCGCGAACCGGATGTCGGTCTGTTCGGCCAGCCGCTTGATACCGACCGCGAACGTCCGGACGTAGTCGCGCTGCCACCGGAACGGCGGGTGGATGACCACCGTGTTGGCTTGGAGCAGTTCAGCGGCTTCGCGTGCCTTCTGCAGCTTGGTCCACGGATCGGGGCTCCATACCCGCTGAGTGATGACCAGACACGGCGAATGCACCGCGAGTACCGGAACGGCGTGATAGTCACTGAGCCGCCGGATCGCCTCGGCATCCTGGCTGATCGGATCGGTCCACACCATGATCTCGACGCCGTCATAGCCGAGCTTGGCGGCGATCTCGAACGCCGCCGCCGTCGACTCCGGGTATACCGATCCGGTCGAGAGCCCGATCTTCGCCTTGGGCAGCCGGACTCCGCGCGTGAGGGCCCGGGACGGGTCGTTACCGGCGCCGCTTGCCATGCCCACCAGGCTAGTCAAACCGACCGTGGGGTGCGCTAGCCGATGTGGTCAAGCCTGCGCAGAATCACACCTTCGCGTAGCGCCCACGGGCACAGCTCGAATTCGGTGACGCCGAGCGCGAGCATCGCTTGCTCGGCCACGATCGCGCCGGCCAGCGTCTGATGAGCGCGTGCCGCCGAGACGCCGTCGAGTTCGGCGAGGTCTGCCGATGCCATCCGGGAGATGAATCCGATCACCTGACGCAGACCGTTGATCTGCAACGTGCGCCGAACCCGCGGTCCCGAGCTGGACGGAGCGGCACCTGCCAGCCGGGCCAGCGTCCGGAACGTCTTGCTGCTGGCCACCACCCGGTCCGGTTCACCGTCGGCCAGCAATCTCGTCGCCGGCCTCGCCAACACGTCGGCGACGTGCGCCCGAAGCTTCTCGACGGCCTGCTGCGACGGCGGGTCACCGTCGAGCCATTCGCGGGTCAAACGCCCCGCGCCGACCGGCACCGAGAGCGCGATGTCCGGTGCCTCGTTGATGCCGGCGCCGAGTTCCAGCGAGCCACCACCGATGTCCAGGCACAACAGCCGACCAGCACTCCAGCCGAACCACCGCCGGACCGCCAGGAACGTCAGCGCGGCCTCGTCCTCGCCGCTCAAGACGGCCAGTTCCACACCGGCTTCCTCTGCGACCCGGTCGAGGACCTCAGCGGAGTTGCCGGCATCGCGCACCGCGGAGGTCGCGAACGCCAGGAACTCATCACAGCCGAGTTCGTCGGCCTGACGGCGCGCGCCAAGGGCTGCACCGACCAGAGCATCGGCACCTTCGATCGCAAGGTTGCCGTGTTTGTCGATGTGTTCGGACAGCCGCAATACGCTCTTGCGGGAAAGTTGCGGGGTGGGCTGCGCTCCGAGCTTGGCGTCCACCACCAGCAGATGCACCGTGTTCGAACCCACGTCGAGCACACCGAGTCGCATGTTCATAACGCTCCCACACCGCGACGTTCAGGTGTCGAGCCAGGGTCAACACCGTCGGGGTTTCCAGTCCCTTAACGGTGCCTGCGTACAGTCGCGCTGTGCCTGCCAAGACTCGCCGTCAGCTACCTATCCGTCCAGCCTCGCCCCGCGACTCCGAAGTCGGCCTGGACTTCGCCCGCGAGTGGATCGAGTTCATCGACCCCGCCGACCCCGAGCACCACATCCGCGCCGACCTCACCTGGCTGTGCTCGCGGTGGACCTGCATCTTCGGCCGCGGTTGCCACGGTGTGATCGAAGGCCGTTCCGAGGACGGCTGCTGCAGCCACGGCGCGTTCTTCTCCGACAAGGACGACCTGAAACGGGTCCGCAAGTACGCCAAGCAGCTCACGCCCGAGACCTGGCAGTACGCCAAGGTCGGTCACAAGAAGGGCATCACCGAGAAGGACTCGGTGGGCGAGGAGGAGAACCGGACCCGGACCCGGCGCGTCGACGGAGCCTGCGTGTTCCTCAACCGGCCCGGATTCGCCGGGGGCGAAGGCTGCGCGCTGCACGCCCTTGCGCTTCGTACCGGCCTGCATCCGTTGGACACCAAGCCCGAGGTCTGCTGGCAGCTGCCGGTGCGCCGGGAGCAGGAGTGGGTGACCCGTCCGGACGAGACGAAGATCCTGGTGTCGACGGTGACCGAGTTCGACCGGCGCGGCTGGGGCGAAGGCGGCCACGACCTGTTCTGGTACTGCACCTCATCACCCGAGGCGCATGTCGGGGCGGAGCCGTTGTATGTCAGCTACGGCCCGGAGCTCACCGCGTTGATCGGACAACCCGGCTACGACGAACTCGTCCGTCTGTGCGAGAAGCGGCTGGCGCAGGGGTTGGTGTCCGAGCATCCGGCGACGGTTGCCGCCCGGGCGGCGGGACTGCACGAGGCCGCATCAGAGCACGGCCACGGTGAGTCCGAGGCGGGCCATCCGGTCGGCTGATGCGCCGACCGCACGGAATGCTGACCGCACGGATGCGCTGAGGTCCCCTGACGTCGCAAGCGCCCGGCGCCATCCGGTAGCTATCCTTCGAATTTGTACCCGAGGCCGCGCACCGTGAGCAGGAACTTCGGGTTGGCCGGGTCCGGTTCGATCTTTGATCGCAGCCGCTTGACGTGGACGTCCAGGGTCTTGGTGTCACCGACGTAGTCCGCACCCCAGACACGGTCGATGAGCTGGCCACGGGTCAGCACCCGGCCGGCGTTGCGCAGCAGCAGCTCGAGCAGATCGAACTCCTTCAGCGGCAGGGAAACCTGATCGCTGTCGACTGCGACCGTGTGCCGTTCGACATCCATCCGCACCGGGCCGGCTTCGAGCGTCGCGCTGAGAAGCTCTTCGGATTCGGCTCCGCGACGCATCACGGCGCGGATCCTGGCGATGAGTTCCCGGTGCGAGAACGGCTTGGTCACGTAGTCGTCGGCACCGAGTTCCAGCCCGACTACCTTGTCCACCTCGGAGTCCCGGGCAGTGAGAATGATGATCGGCACGTTGGATTTCAGACGCAGCGCCCGGCAGACCTCGGTGCCCGACAGGCCCGGCAACATCAGGTCCAGCAGGACGATGTCCGCGCCGGTTCGATCGAACGAGCCGAGGGCATCCGGGCCCGTCGAGGCAACGGAGACCTCGAATCCTTCGCGGCGCAGCATGTAGGACAGAGGATCGGCAATGGATTCCTCGTCCTCGACAACCAGTACCCGCGTCACGGATAGTCCCTTCGTTTGGTGGTTTCGGCACTTCGGCGACCGCTTGGGCCACTGAGCTGCCAGAACCGGCTGCAGATCAAGTGAGAGTCGATAGGTCGGTGGACGGTTCGGGCTCGGTTTCATGGACTGACGGTTCGGTCGGCGGGATGGTCCGCTCGGCCAGCGGCAGCCGCATTGTGAACGTGGAACCGGAACCGGGCACGCTCCACACCGCGACAGACCCGCCGTGATTGGTGGCGATGTGCTTCACGATCGCCAACCCCAGGCCGGTGCCTCCGGTGGCTCGTGACCGCGCCGGATCGATGCGGTAGAAGCGTTCGAACACCCGGTCGAGGTCGGCCTCCTCGATGCCGATGCCCTGATCGGTCACCGCAATCTCGACCCAGTCCGTGCCGCCCTCGTCGGTGGCGCTGCGCGCCGTCACGCCGACCCGAGTGCATTCCGGGCTGTAGGCGACCGCATTGTCGACCAGGTTCGCGACGGCGGTGGCCAGTTGGGTCTCATTGCCGCGCACCCGCATGCCGGCTTCGGTGCGGTCCACCACCGTGATGCCGGCCTGCTCGGCAGCCAGCCGACTGCGATCCACCGCTTCGGCCACGACGTCCTCGGCGTTGATCAGGTCGCTGCCCGGCAATGGTTCGGCACCCTGCAACCGGGACAGCTCGATGAGTTCCTGCACCAGCCTGCCCAGCCGGCTGCCCTCGCGCTGCATCCGGTACGCGAAGCGTTGCACCGCCTCGGGATCGTCGGCGGCGTCCTGGACGGCTTCGGCGAGCAGGGTCAAAGCGCCCACCGGGGTCTTCAGTTCGTGGCTGACGTTGGCCACGAAGTCGCGGCGAACTCGATCCAGTCGCCGCGCGTCGGTGACATCGGAGAACCGCAGCACCACGGCGCTGACTCGACCGTGTTCGGCCAACGGCATCGCGCTGACGCCGAAAGTGCGCAGTTCCGGGCCGACCAGCGGCGCGATCAGGTCGACGGTGATGCTGCTGTAGGTCGAGGACTCGGTGACGCTGCGGACCAGATCCGCCAGTGCCGTCATGGTCAACCGGTCACCGTCGACCACCCGCATCCGGCTGGCGACGGGGTTGGTGAAGATGACCGTCTCGTCCCGGTCGACGACCACGATGCCGATGTCCAAGGCGCCCAGTACCTTCGGCGGCAGCCCGGACGGCGGCCCGAAACGGCTGGCGGGGCCTTCCACCAAGTCGCGGTGCAATCGTGTCCGGCGGAGCGTCAGCACCGTCAGCAAAGCCGCAACTGCCGCTCCGATCAGGAACGCCAGCACCGCCACTGCGAAGGTCACAGCCAAATCGTACGGCGGGGTGCAGCGGCCGCCGCATCGGCGAGCGCGCAGAAAACTCCAGGTCATCTGCTGTTCATCCAACGGCTGCTCGGACTTCACCGCACACGCGAGGTTTGCTTACCCCGGGCCTTAGGCTGTCCGCATGCGCGACCTGTATCACGATGAACTCGACGAAATCGGCAACTCACTCGTGGCGATGACCCATTTGGCGGGCACTGCCATGGAGCGCGCCACCAACGCGCTGCTCGACGGTGACCTCAACGGTGCAGAGCGGGTGGTCAGCGATGACACCGCCATCGACGCCCTGCGGGCCGATCTCGAAACGCGGACCTTCCAGCTGCTTTCCCTGCAGCAGCCGGTAGCGACTGACTTGCGAGTACTGGTCACCACCCTGCACCTGGTAGCCGACCTGGAGCGGATGGGCGACCTGGCGCTGCACGTGGCGAAGGTGGCCCGGATGCGCTACCCGGACGTAGCGGTACCGATCGAGCTGCGGGACGTGATCTCTCAGATGGGTCAGGTCGCAGCGTCGCTGGTGGACAAGGTCGCCGAGGTCATCAAAGGCCGTGATGTCGAGCTGGCCGCGGCGATCGAGGCCGAGGACGACTCGATGGACGCCTTGCACCGCAAGCTGTTCACGTTGCTGCTCTCGGACAACTGGACGCACGGCACCGAATCGGCGATCGACCTGGCGCTGCTCGGCCGGTATTACGAGCGCTACGCCGACCACGCGGTGGGCGTCGCTCGGCGGATCGTCTTCATCGCAACCGGGGAGATGCCGGCGGGGTCGGCCGCAACCAAGAACGGCACCAGCAACTAAGCGCCCTGCTTTTCCCTTAAGCGCCCTACTTCTTGCCTTGGTTCGCGACCGCCTCGATGGCGGCCTTCGCGGCTTCCGGATCGAGGTATTCGGCCTGCTTGGTCGGCATCAGGGTGGCATCGTCCAGCTCGTAGCGCAGCGGGATTCCGGTCGGCACGTTGAGGCTCACGACGGCCTCGTCGCTCAGCCCGTCCAGGTGCTTGATCAACGCCCGCAGGGAGTTGCCGTGTGCGGCGACCAGGACCAACCCATTGCGTAGATCCGGCACGATCGCGTCGTACCAGTACGGCAGCATCCGCTGCACCACGTCGGCCAGGCATTCGGTCCGGGGGACCGTTTCGAGTAGGTCGGCGTAGCGCGGATCGCGCACCTGGCTGAAGTTGTCGTCGTCGGCCAGCGGCGGCGGCGGCACGTCGTAAGAGCGACGCCAGAGCATGAACTGCTCGTCGCCGAACTCGGCCCGTACGGCCGCTTTGTCCTTACCCTGCAAGGCTCCGTAGTGACGCTCGTTGAGCCGCCAGGACCGTCGAACCGGGATCCAGTGCCGGTCGAGGGCGTCCAGGGAGATCTCCGCGGTCCGGATCGCGCGGCGCAGCAATGACGTATGCACGACAGATGGCAACAGGCCGTGCTCGCGCAGCAGATCGCCGCCCCGTTCGGCCTCGGCCTTCCCGGCCTCGCTCAGCTCGACGTCCACCCAACCGGTGAACAGGTTCCTGGAATTCCATTCGCTCTCACCGTGACGGAGCAGCACCAGAGTGGTCATGAGGCGAGCACGCCTTTCCGTTCGGCGGGGTAATCGGTCATGCCCGCAATCCTGCCAGCACCGTATCCACGAGGAATTCGGCATCCCGCTTGGTGATCTTGCGCAGTGTCACGCCGGCAGCGATCGGCAGCGACACGAGCATCTGAAGCACCCGGTTCAGTTCGACGTCCGGACGGATCAGCCCCTCGTCCACGCCGCGCGCCAGCACGTCCAGAATGACCTGCTGGCGGGGCTTGATCAGCCGGTCACGAAAGCTCAGGTAGAGGTCGGGATAGGAGCTGCTCTCGGCGGCGAGCCGACGCATGACCTGTCCTTGCCGGGGCTCCATCCAGGACTTGCGGACCCCATCGACCAGGTACACCAAGTCATCGCGGACGCTGCCGCCGGCAGGCGCGACGATCGGCCCCTTCATTTGCTGCAGGGCTTGCATGACCAGGTCGTCCTTGCCCGACCAGCGTCGGTAGACGGTGGTCTTTGCCACGCCGGCCCGTGCCGCGACCGCCTCCATGCTCAGCCCGCGATAGCCACGTTCGGCGAGTTCGTCCAAGGCTGCCACCAGGATCGCGGCCTCGACGAGCTCGCTGCGCGGCCGGCCCGGGCCGCGGCCCTCCGCGGGTTCGGCCGTCACGGTGCGACCACGGCGGCTTCGTGGTTGCCCAGCGGCCGATCGCCGGCCCGCTTGGTTCGGGCACGGCCAGGCAGGAACAGCCACGCCACCACCGCGCCGATGAGGTCAACCCAACCGGCCACGAATGTCGCGACGTGCATCGCCGAGACGAAAGAGTCCTTGGATTTCTGAACGAAACCAGTCACGGCCGCCCGGGCCTGTTGCTTCTGGGCATCAGTTACCGCATTTGGGGTGCCGGCCGCGCGGGCCTGTAGTGCGGCCTGAGCGCTGCCTGCGAATTCTAGCGCTCCGCCGATGGATTCCGAGCTGTCCTTCTTCACCAGCGGTCCTACCTGCTGGCCGGGCGGCAGCTTCGCCACGACCGCGGCGGGCTGATCCAATTGGGCAGCAACGGTGCTGGGCGTGTCTGCGCCGAGGTTGCTGCGAAACACCACAGCCAGCAGCGACCCGAGCACCGCAACGCCGAGCGCACCGGCAACCTGGCGGACGGTGTTGTTGACGGCCGATCCGGCGCCGGCCTTCTCGCGCGGCACGGCACTCATGATGGCGTTGGTGGACGGCGCCATGGTCAGGCCCATCCCGGTCCCGAGACCGAACATCAGGATCTCGATGACCCATTGCGGGGAGGACTCGGTGAGCAGGGCATAGGACATCATCGACAAGCCCGCCACTGTCATGCCGACCGCGACCACCGTGCGCGCGCCGAATCGCGCTGAAAGTCGCGCCGAGAGCGGTGCAAAGATCAGCTGGGCGGCAGCCACGGCTATCAGCGCAACGCCGGCTGCGAGCGGTGTGTAACCACGAACGGCCTGCAGGAAATACGCCAGGAAGAACGTCGCGCCCATCAAGGCGAAGAACGTCAGTCCGATCGCCGCGCCCCCCGCCGTGAACTGCCGGTTCTTGAAGAGGCTGACGTCGATGGCGGGGTGCGAGCTGCGACTTTCCAGGAACACGAACAGCGCGAGCAGGACGACCCCGGCGATGATCGCGCCAAGCGCTTGAAGTGTGAGCCATTGGTTGCTGTTGCCGCCGGAGATGATGCCGTAGACCAGCAGCACCAAAGCCACCATCGACAGCAGAACCCCTTGTGGATCAAGCCTGTTCGGGTTCGGATCCTTGGACTCCGGCACCAGGAACAGGATGAGCACCGTACCGATGATCACGATCGGGACGTTGACCAGGAACACCGATCCCCACCAGAAGTACTTCAGCAACGCACCGCCGGCCAACGGACCGATTGCGATCGCACTTCCAGCGCCCGCTGCCCAGATGCCGATCGCCTTGCCGCGCTCGGCGGGCTCGAAGACATTCTGGATGATCGACAGGGTCTGCGGCTGTACGGCTGCCGCGCCGATGCCCATCAGTGCCCGGAACAGGATGAGCTGGTCGGAGCTGTGCGCAAAGGAGCACAATGCCGAGGTGGCGCCGAAGGCCAGCATCCCGAACACCAGAACCTTCTTGCGTCCGACTCGATCACCGAGGATGCCCCAGGTGATCAGAAGCCCGGCGAAGACCAGCGCGTAGGAGTCCACCGCCCATTGCATCGAGGACTGTGACGCCGACAGATCCTGTTGGATGGTGCGTAGTGCGACGTTGAGGATCGTGTTGTCCAGCACGACTACCAACAGGCAGATCATGAGTACGCCGAGAGTCCCCCATCGGCGGCGTTGGATCGTTTCGGAGTCCATCGCAGTCCCCTTGCCTGTTCAGCTGGGTGCGCTCAGCACCTTTTCGCTACGCAACCGTATCGCAATATGAGTCAAGCATCGATCTTTTCGATACGCAAGGGGAGCGTAATTCTTGGGGCCGAGCGTGTAATCGATTCCAAGCATGACGCTAGGTGATCAAGGAGAAATGGCCGCTGTTGAAGATCAACT
>DASXHV010000052.1:0-27857 GCA_036488285.1 Jatrophihabitans sp.
CGTCGGCCTGGACAAACGGGCGCTGCTGATGGACTCCTCCAACGATCCCCACCGAGAAGCGGAGCTGGCGCAACAACTCGTCGCCGATCGGGTGGACGCGCTGATCTGCATACCGGTAGATCCGCTCGGTGATTTCTGGAGTGCCATAGCGCCGCAGACTGTACTGGTCTCACTCGGCGACGCCCTGCCTGCCGCTTCGACGGCTGCCGCGATCGTGTTCGACAACGCAGCCGGGGTCAGCGACGGCCTGACCCGGCTGGCCGCGGCCGGCCACCACAGGATTGCGGTGCTGACGCCGATCGGCCTCAGCACTCCGGACCGGCCCGCCGAAGCTGTCGTGCATCGGCTCAAGGGCGAGCTGGGCATTCATGCCGAGCTGCATCCGAGCCCGCACGACGTGGATGGGGCGGCCTCGGTGGCGACGACGCTCCTGCGAGGACCCAACCGACCAACAGCGTTCCTGTGCCTGGCCGACACGATGGCCTACGGGGTGTACTCGGCAGCCCGCGACCTCAAGCTCAAGGTGCCCGCAGACGTGTCGGTCATCGGCTTCGACGATCACCGGGTGTCCCGGCTGCTCACGCCACCGCTCACCAGCTATCGCTGGCCGTTCGACGAGATCGTCGAGGAAGTAACCAGCCGGACGATCAAAGCGATCGAATCCGGACGGCGCAGCCGCAAGAAGTTGATCGTGCCCGAGGTCCAGCTACGCGGATCGGTCGCCGAGCTCAAATCCCGTCGCTGAGCGCCTCCTGTTTCAGAGCCGGTGGCGTATGCCGAAGTCGTTCGGCGTGCACCGGCGTCAGGGCTATCGCAATCAGGGGGAACACCGCCGCAATGAGGAACCCCAGCGGGTAGCCGTGTGCGCTGATCAGGCCGCCGAGCAGCGGTGGGGTCAACGACGAGGCGATGTTCTGGGCGGTGTTCTGCGCGCCGAGCGCGCGGCCGGCCCACGCCGATCCGGCCAGCTCCGCGGTCGCGGTGAATGCCAGCCCGTTGTCTGCGACGGTGACGACCGCGCCGATGACCAGCATCGCAACGACCCAGGGCGCGGACAACCGATCGCCCAGCGCCACCGCGAGCATCACCAGGGCGCTGGCGACAGCCAGCTGCCGCATCGGAATCAGCCGGCTGGACACCCGGTCAGACCACACGCCGGAACCGATCCGTCCGGCGGCACCGAGCAATTGGGCCACGAACAGCAACCGCCCGGCAGTTGTGGTGTCCCAGTGTCGAACCCCGACGAGGTAGATCATCGAGAACGCCGACACCGCGAACTGCGGCACCACGAGGAAGGTCGACGCGGCGTGCAGGCGCCACAGGGTCAGCTCTCGATACGGCGATGCCACCCTTCGCCCGGCGGCTCCGGTCGAACGCGGCGGATCGATCGCGAATACCAGCACCAGGATGGCGAGCACTCCGCACGCCACCGCCGGGACGATCAGTGCCTCGGTGACACCCCAGTGGTTTGCCGCGGGCGGCAGGGCCAGCGCGGCGAACGCGATGCCGAGGGGTTGGGACGTCTGGCGGATTCCCATCGCGAAACCGCGCTCGCGAGCGGCGAACCAGCCGAGCACCATCCGGCCGCTGGCGGCGTTGACCGAACCGGCCGCGGCGCCGGCACAGCCCAGCGCGATGCAGAGCAGGACCACTGAGTGCATCCGGCTCGCCCAAACCAGCAGCCCGGTCGCCAGCGCCATGCCGGTCGCGATCACGAACCGCTCGCCGTAGCGGTCGGCCAGCGCGCCCCACAGGATCAGCGTGACCAGCAACCCGAGCGCCGGTGAACCCACGACGGCGCCGGCTGCGGCCAGTGATAGCTGCAGATCGCTGCGCAGCCGCGGCACCAGCATCGGCAGGCCGTACAGGAACGAGCAGGTCGAGGCCTGCGCGAAGACCCCGAGCGCCAGCATCAGCCAGCGTCTACGCCCCAACTCGGCCTGCGAGGTCACTGCCTGACCGTAACAGCGGTTCCTGCTCTACGGGATAGTTGTCTCACAAAGCAGGATTCCGCCAGATTACCACCTGGACCGCCTCGTAGCGCACCCGCAAACGCAAAATGGGGGCCGACGTTGGCGTCAGCCCCCATCTGTCACGTTGATCAGCTCAGTTAGGACTCCAGATTGTCGGCGACGGCTCGCAGCAGCGTCGCGACCTTCTTGCCCTCATTGCGGTCGGGGTAGTGGCCGCGACGCAATGAGTTGCCGACCTTGTCGAGCAGCTTGATCAGATCCTCGACGATCGGTGTCATCTCCTCCGGCGGACGCCGGGTCGCCTTGACGACCGACGGCACCGGATCGAGCAGCCGGACCTGCAAGGCCTGGTTTCCCTTACGCCCCTGGACGACGCCGAACTCGACGCGCTGACCCGCCTTCAACTCGGCCACTCCCGCCGGCAACGCGTCCTTGTGCACAAAGACATCCTCGCCGGCGTCGTCGGCGAGAAAGCCGAAGCCCTTCTCCGCGTCGAACCACTTCACCTTGCCGGACGGCATGAGTGATACCCCTACTCCTATGACCGCCCTCTCGCTGTTGAGAGGAGCGGTGTCACCAACATAATCAAGACGCCCGCGACTGCGGACGTCAATGTCACAGCGTATCGCGGGCGGCGATCCGGCCGCACCAGAGATACTGGTAGCCATGACCACGGCCCGGCCCGACCGACGAGGCAGCGCTCGCCGGCCTCGCACCGTCTGGACCGGGTTCGTGCTGTTCGGCATCGGCCTGGTGTTTCTGGTGGTCACGGTGCTGCCGTTCTTCTGGGGCGATCACAACCGGCCCGTGTGGCTGAACGTCGGCTGCATGCTCGCCCCGATCGGCTTTGTGATCGCGGTGTTGGGCAGCGTGCGGGCCGGGCGAGCTGATCAGCGCGCTGCCGCGGCACGGCTCAGTCAGCGCTAACCGGCAGCACTAACGGGCAGCACTAGCCGGCAGCGCTAGCCCGATAGAGCTAGCCCGATAGGGCTAGGCGCCGTCGCGAGCAGCCAGCCAGCGGGCGGCCCGCGCGCGCAGCTCGGCAGGCAACTGCGGGGCGGTCAACGCCTTGGCTGCCAGTTCTCGCTCGCCGTGCCAGAGCCGGAAGCTCTCCGCCAGCGTGAAGCCGTGCGCCGGGCGCTCCAGCACAGTGACTGGATCACCCGCGGTCACAGTTCCGTCCACCAGCACTCGCAGATAGGCGCCTGGACGTCCGGCTTCGGAGAACCGCTTGACCCAATGCGCGACGTCCAGAAAGCCGGCAAAGGTCGAGCACGGGATCCGCGGCGACGCGACCTGCAATTCGGCGCTCCCGATGCGCCACCGCTCGCCGATCACCGAGTTCGTGACTTCGATGCCGTCGAGTGTCAGGTTCTCTCCGAAGGCACCGGGCACCAGCCGCCGAGCCGTTTCAGCGCCGAGTTGCTCGGCCCACCAGTCGAGATCGGGCACTGCGTAGGCGTAGACGGCCTGATCCGGGCCACCGTGATTGCGGGTGTCACAGATCGTGTCGCCGTCGACGCCTAGCCGGTGCAGGCGGACCGGCCGGTCCGCAGGGCGCTTGTCGATACCGGTCTTTGGCGGCTTAGTGTCGCGGTGCCCGCGGTAGGTGTGCGACGGATTGTCGATGACGTGCGCCAGGTTCACGCTCACCAACCGCGCTTGAGCTGTTGCCACGACCGCGAAGCCTACCGACGTGGCACACTGGATGTTCCGGTTTTTCGCGCGAGAGGGCAGGCAGCTGATGGCAGGCGAGGTTACGATCCGCACCAACTGGGACGACCTGTACCCGGACCACCCGGTGAACGAGCTGCTCGCGCAGAGGCCGGGCGGCCAGAGTCCATTCGGCGACGACATCACCTTCCCGTTGCCCGCCGAGGAGCTGCACTACCGGCACCCCGGGCGCGAGAACCGTCCGCATCTGGCAGGCGGTCACTGATTCCCCTGATGCATCGAGAACGCCTGTGACCGTTCGACCAGAATCCTCCGATCCGGCCGAGGTGATCCCGCATACCCTCACTGACTGGCTACGCGGACGGTCGGATGCCGAGTTGGTCGCGCTGCTGCGCCGGCGACCCGATCTGGCCCTGCCTGCACCGGTCGACATCGCGACGCTGGCCAACCGGGCCGGCGTCCGGACGTCGGTATCGCGTGCTCTCGACAGCCTGGACGCGTTCACGCTTCGGGTCTTGGAAGTGCTGGCGTGCCTGGGGCCGGAGGCGTCCCTGACCGCCGCCCAGACCTGGTTCACCGATCGCGATGCCGGTGCGGTTGTACAGGCGGTCGGTCGGCTACGTGACTGGGTGCTGGTCTGGGGAACCGACGAGATGCTGCATCCGGTCGGTGCGGTGCGCGAGGTGCTGGGCCCGTACCCGGCCGGGTTGGGCCGGCCGGCTCAGGATCTGCTGGCGACCGTCAATGACATCGCCTTGGCCCCGCTGCTGCGCAATTTCGATCTGCCACCGGCCACTCAGCCGCGTTCCGGACAACTCGCCGCTGCCGAGATCGTGCGCAACGCCGCGGTGGAGGTGGCCGAATGCTCCGATGCCGAAAGGGCAATCCTGGTCCGGCTCGCCGCCGGGCCGCCGATCGGCGGCCTTCGCAATGCCGCGATGCGATCGCTCGAGGACGACAATCCAGCACGTGCCCTGGTGGCTCGCGGCCTGCTCGTCCCGGTCGACCGCGACACCGTCGAGCTGCCTCGCGAGGTTGCCCTGCAGGTTCGTAACGTGCCCGCGGGGGACGTCCGGCCCACACCGCCGTCGATCGAGGTTCGCGACCGCGGCGTGTCGATCATCGACGGGGGTGGCTGCACGGCGGTGCTGGAGACCGTCCGGTTGATCGAAATGCTGGCAGACCTGATCGCCGAGGACCCGCCGGTGCAGTTGCGCTCCGGTGGCTTAGGGGTGCGGGAGGTCCGCCGGCTCGCCAAGGCATTGGACGTCCCCGATCAGACGGTCGGCCTGCTGCTCGAGGTGGCGTTCGAAGCCGGCCTGGTGTCGAGTTCCTCGATGGTTGACTCGTCCTACCTGCCCACAACCGAATTCGACCTTTGGCGGGCCCGCAGCACCGCCGAACGCTGGGTCCAGCTGGCCACCGCATGGCTGGCGATGACCCGTCAGCCGAGCCTGATCGGCGAGCGCGACGAGCGTGAGAAGACCATCGCGCCGTTGTCCGCCGACGTCGAACGGCACAGCGCGCCAGCGCTGCGACTGCAGGTGCTGGGGCTGCTCGCGGACCTGGCGCCCGGCGTGGCACCGGCACGAAACGACGATGTGTTGGCACAGCTGGCCTGGCATTCACCTCGCCGCGCGTCAGCCAACCGGGCACAGGCGGCTGCGATGCTCGCCGAGGCCAGCACCCTCGGGCTCACCGGTTACAGCGCCATCACCAGCTACGGCCGCGCCCTGCTGGACGGCGTGGACGCCGGTTCCTCAGAAGCCGAGGCCAACGCGGTGGACATCCTGACCGCGGCTTTGCCGGTCGCCGTCGAGGAGTTCCTGCTGCAGCCGGACCTGACGGTGGTGGTCCCCGGACCGCCGAGCGCCGAGCTGCGCCATGAACTGGCGATGGCCGCCGACCTCGAATCGACCGGTGGCGCGTCGGTGTACCGGATCTCGCCGGCGAGTCTGCGCCGTGCGCTGGACGGTGGGCGTGCCGGGTCGGATCTGCTGCATTTCTTCAGCGGCCATTCCCGCACGCCGGTACCCCAGGCGCTGGAATACCTGATCAACGACACCGCCACCCAACATGGTCGATTGCGTACCGGCACTGCCACCAGTTACCTGCGCTGTGACGATGTTGCGCTGCTGGATCAGGTGATGGCCGATTCGGCGTGCGATTCGCTGGGCCTGCAGCGGATCGCTCCGACCGTCCTGATCTCGGCGTCGGGCATCTCGACGGTGCTTGACCGGCTGCGCTCCGCAGGTTTCGCTCCGGCGGCCGAATCCTCCGATGGCGCGATCGTCAGCTTCGCCTCGGACGCCGCCCGGGTTCCGGCTCGGCAGCATTCCCGGCGTGCCCGGCTGCGGGCGACGACCATCTCCGAGGCTCAGTTGGCCCAGGTGGTCCTCAAGCTGCGGTCGTCGGAGAGACTCGCCGCGGCCGTCACCAACTCCACTACCCGGGTCTCCCAGCAGATTCCGGGTGTGACGTCGGCATCCATCTTGGAACTCCTGCGCTCGGCGGTACGCGAGGAGCGCACCATCGCCCTGGGCTATGTCGACGACACCGGGACGCCATCGCAGCGCGTACTGATGCCGATCTCACTGGGCGGCGGGATGATCCGCGGCCACGACCCGGAGGACACTCGGCTGCGTAGCTACCCGCTGCAACGCATCACCACGGTCAGCCTGCTCGAAGACTGACCCGCCCCGCCCGCCCCCTCCGCCCGTCCGGATCGCGCCTTATCCCGCCATCCCCTCCCGCGCCGCCCCGCCCCGTCTGGATCGTGCAACATTTTCCGGCCCCAGACCGGAAGAAGTTGCACAATCCCGACCGGTGGCGAGCCCGGGCCGCGGCCACGGCTCGAAATCGGGAACATGCGCCGACCGGCGTGGCTTGGCACAATGGATTGTTCGCCTACCGCATGTGTGAGGAACCAGCCTGTGACCGATGGCCCGCTGATCGTCCAGTCCGACAAAACGCTGCTGCTCGAGGTCGACCACCCGCTGGCCAAGGAGGCCCGCGCGGCCATCGCCCCGTTCGCCGAGCTGGAGCGCTCGCCGGAGCACGTACACACCTACCGACTGACCCCGCTCGGACTGTGGAACGCCCGCGCCGCCGGGCACGACGCCGAGCAGGTCGTTGATGCCCTCGTCCGGTTCTCCCGCTACGCCGTCCCCCATGGCCTGCTCGTCGATGTCGCCGACACGATGGACCGGTACGGCCGGCTGCAGCTGGCCAAAGACCCCGTGCACGGCCTTGTCCTGATCTCTCTGGACCGCGCGGTGCTCGAAGAGGTTCTGAGGCAGAAAAAGATCGCGCCGATGCTCGGCGAACGCATCGACGCCGACACCGTGCTGGTGCATCAGTCCGAGCGCGGCCGCTTGAAGCAGGCTTTGCTCAAGGTGGGCTGGCCGGCCGAGGACCTGGCCGGTTACGTCGACGGTGAGGCGCATCCGATCGAGCTGGACAACACCAACTGGACGCTGCGGCAATACCAACAGGAAGCCGTCGAGTCGTTCTGGGCTGGCGGCTCCGGCGTGGTGGTCCTGCCGTGCGGTGCAGGCAAGACGCTGGTGGGCGCCGCGGCGATGGCACAGGCCAAGGCCACCACCCTGATCCTGGTGACCAACACGGTCAGCGGCCGGCAATGGAAGCGTGAGCTGATCGCGCGCACCTCGCTGACCGAGGATGAGATCGGCGAATACTCCGGTGAAAAAAAGGAAATCCGGCCCGTCACGATCGCGACGTACCAGATCATGACGACCCGACGGAAGGGTGAGTACCGGCACCTGGAGCTGTTCGACTCACGCGACTGGGGTCTGATCGTTTATGACGAGGTGCACCTGCTTCCGGCGCCGATCTTTCGGCTGACCGCCGATCTGCAGTCTCGACGGCGGCTCGGGCTGACCGCGACCCTGGTGCGCGAGGACGGTCGGGAGGGCGACGTGTTCTCGCTGATCGGGCCCAAGCGGTACGACGCGCCGTGGAAGGACCTGGAGAACTCCGGCTGGATCGCGCCGGCGGACTGCTCCGAGGTGCGAGTGACCCTGACCGATGCGGAGCGGATGGCCTATGCCACCGCAGATCCGGAAGACCGCTACAAGATCGCGGCTACCGCACGGACCAAGCTGCCGGTCATCGAGGCGATCGTGGACCGCCATCCCAATGACCAGGTGCTGGTCATCGGTGCCTACCTCGACCAGCTCGAAGAGATCGGCGAGCATCTGGGCAACGTTCCGATCATCCAGGGCTCGACCCCCAACAAGGAGCGGGAGCGTCTCTATGACTCCTTCCGCGCCGGGGAGACGCGGGTGCTGGTGGTCAGCAAGGTTGCCAACTTCTCCATCGACCTGCCTGAGGCCGCGGTGGCGGTACAGATTTCAGGCACCTTCGGCTCACGCCAGGAGGAGGCGCAAAGGTTGGGGCGGGTACTGCGCCCGAAACAGGACGGCCGGCAGGCGCATTTCTACACCGTGGTCAGCCGGGACACTCTGGATGCCGAGTACGCCGCACACCGGCAGCGGTTCCTCGCTGAACAGGGTTACGCGTACACCATCGTCGATGCTGACGACTTGCTGCGTCCTCTGTAGGAACCGACCTCAGTTACGATCCGCTATATTGGTTTAATGGCAAGCAGTGCTGAGTCGGCCGGGTCGGTGTTGCGAGAGGCCCGGCGGCGCGCCGGTTTAACTCAAGCCGAACTGGCGGCCCGCGCCGGGATCACCCAGAGCGTGATCAGTGCATACGAGTCCGGGCGTCGGCAACCCTCGCTGCCCGTCATGCATTCGCTGATCGATGCCGCCGACCTCGAGCTGAGCATCGACATTCGACGACTCCCAGTACGTCTCCGACACCTATCGGGTCCGCTCGGTGACCGTATTCGCAGGAACCGGCATCAGTTGGTAACAACGGCTGCTAACTTCGGGGTTCGCAACCTACGCGTCTTCGGCAGCGTGGCTCGC
Source organism: Jatrophihabitans sp. (assembly GCA_036488285.1). Lineage (GTDB taxonomy): Bacteria > Actinomycetota > Actinomycetes > Mycobacteriales > Jatrophihabitantaceae > Jatrophihabitans_A. The sequence goes on from DASXHV010000052.1 coordinate 8,603, forward strand.
GGTGAGGACGGCACCGACAGCGATCTCGATCTACTGGTGGATCTGCCGGCAGATCTCGGCCTGCTCGGCCTGGGACGGCTACGCGCAGCACTCGAAGAGATCATCGGCGCGCCCGTAGACGTCGTACCGGCGACCGACCTGAAACCAGAGGTCCGCACGCGGATCGAGCGTGAGTTGGTGGCTCTGTGAGCTACCGCCGACCAGCAGCGGATCGCAGACATCCTCGCCGCTATCGAAGCGATTCGCGCGCATCTTCTTCGGGGAACCCTGTCCGACGGGCTCGTCTTCGACGCTGTCCGTATCCGACTGCTCGAGATCGGCGAGGCGGTCAAGGCAATATCTGCCGACTTGCTCGACGCCGAGCCGACCATTCCCTGGTCCGAGATCGCACGCATGCGCGATCATCTCGCGCACCGCTACTTCGACACCTCACACGCCATCCTGCAAGCGACCGTCGACAATGACCTACCGGAGCTAGAACGAGCGGTGCTCAAGCTCCAAAGTCTGGAACCTTCGGACTGAACCAAACGTGAGCGGGCGCTTCGCCAAACAGCGACCATCGTCGATGCAGATGATCTTCTGAGGCCACTGTAAACGCACTGTAGACGCGAATCCCGTTCTGGTACCATTTTGGTATGAGCAAGCAGATCGCCGTTCGATTGCCTGACGAGGTCGTCGACTTCATTGATGATCTGGTCTCGCACGGAGATGCCGCGAGCCGCGCTGAGGTTGTCTCCATCGCCCTCGCCCGTGAGCGTCGGCGACGAGCAGCCGCGCAGGACGCGGACATCCTCGCAAAACTGCGCTCGGACCGCGACCTGGACCGGTTGGCTGAGTATGCCGCACACGTTCCGCTAGACGACCTCGACTGATGCGGCCAATCCACCTCGCCCGGCTCGACAAGACGCGTCCGGTGCTGGTACTGACACGCGACCTCGTCCGACCGCACCTCAGCAGGGTGAGCGTCGCTCCGATCACGAGCACCATCCGAGGTCTCTCGACAGAGATCCCGGTCGGCCAGCAGAACGGTCTTGATCAGGAGAGCGTCGTAAGCTGCGACAACATCGTCACCGTCCCTGCTGCCGCACTTGGTCGCCAAATTGGCTTCCTCTTGCCGCCTCAGGAACTCCAACTCACACGAGCGATCCATGCTGCGTTCGACCTCGACTGAGGGCACGAATCCGCTACGCCCCTACCGCGAGCAGCAACGGATCGCAGACATCCTCGTCGCTATCGAAGCGATTCGCGCGCATCTTCTTCGGGAAACCCTGTCCGAGGGGCTCCTCTTCGACGTCCCCTTGTAGTCCTCGGTCGTCTCCATACTCGCGTCCTTGGTGCGACGTTCGAGGCAACTTCTGCGTTAACGACCAGTTAATCGCACGATTTGTGCTGGATTTTGGGCGATGTTGTTGACTATTGTTAGACACTGATGAACGCTTGTGTCGGTATCGCCCAAGCGCCCGCTCGTATCGAGGACGAGGAATCCACACATGCTCGCACGACAACGCCAAGCACGGATTCTTGATGAGGTACGGCGCGCCGGAGGCGTGCGGGTATCGGAGTTGACCACGCTGCTCGGGGTTTCGGACATGACGATCCGGCGCGACCTCGACCAGCTGGCCAGCGACGGCGCCATTCAGAAGGTGCACGGCGGCGCCGTCCTCGGCAGCCATGTCACGGAGGAACCCGGCTTCGAGGTCAAGAGCAACATCGCCCAACCCGCCAAGCAGGCCATCGCCGCCCGGGCCGCACAGTTCATCGAGGCGGGCACTGCGATCGCCCTGTCGGCCGGCACCACGACCTGGGGTCTCGCGCAATTCGTGGCCTCGATCCCCGGCCTGACCGTCGTCACCAACTCGACCACCGTTGCCGACACCATCGCGACCAACGACTCGACCAAGCAGACCGTCATCCTCACCGGTGGCGTCCGGACGCCCAGCGCGGCGCTGGTCGGGCCGGTAGCGGATGCGACCATCCGTTCGCTGCACGTCGACCAACTGTTCCTCGGCGTGCACGGCATGGACGCGCGCGCCGGCTTCACCACCCCCAACCTCGCGGAGGCCGAGACGAACCGAGCGCTGATCGCCCGTGCACGTAAGGTGATTGTGGTCGCCGACTCGTCCAAGTGGGGCACGGTTGGGCTGGCCGATTTCGGTGCGCTGTCGGCCGCCGACATCCTGATCACCGACGACGCCATCAGTGCCGAAGCGCGTGCCGCGTTGAGTGAAGCCGTCGGCGAACTGGTCATCGTCGAGTACCCGCAGGCGGACGCGTCCTAGATGACCGAGCGACAACACACGAAGCTCGCGGACGGCCGGGATCTGTACTACTACGATCTCGCGGCCGGCGCCGACCGCTCGGCCGTGGACTCCCGCGACCTGCCCGAGACCGCGACCTCATCCCAGATCCGCTGGGACCCGTTGTTCAGCGAATGGGCCGTGATCGCCGGGCATCGCCAGTCCCGCACCTACAAGCCGCCGGACGATCTGTGCCCGCTGTGCCCGTCCCGCGACGGCAACGCCACTGAAGTACCCGCCGACGATTACGACGTGGTGGTGTTCGAAAACCGCTTCCCGTCGCTGTCCACCACTGCGGCCGAGACGATCCCGACCATCGACGACTTCCCCTTTCGTTCCGGTCCAGGTGCCGGCCGGTGCGAGGTGGTCTGTTTCACCAGCGACCACAACACCTCCTTCGCGCAGCTGGATCACCCGCACGTCCGGGCTGTGATCGACGCACTTGCCGACCGCACCACGGACCTGAGCCAGATCCCATCGGTGAAATACGTCTTCTGCTTCGAGAATCGCGGCGAGGCCATCGGGGTGACGCTGTCGCACCCGCACGGCCAGATCTACGGCTACCCCTTCGTCCCGCCGCGATTGCAACGGGCCGCTCAGACGGCGAGTGAGTACCAGCAGGCAAACGGCACCTGCCTGCGATGCGAACTGCTGACACGGGAACGCCAAGCCGGCGATCGGATCGTCACGGCGACCGAGCACTGGACGGCGCTGGTGCCGTTCGCTGCCCGCTGGCCGTATGAGGTACGCATCGTTGCCAACCGGCACGTCGCCGACCTGCCCGCGCTACGCCCGGAGGAGCGCGACGACCTGGCTGGCATCTACCTGGACGTGCTGCGCCGCTTCGATGGCCTGTTCGACGATCCGGCGCCCTACATCGCGAGCTGGCATCAGGCGCCGCTGCGCGAATTCCGGGATTCCTGGCACCTCGGTGCCGAGATCTTCACGATCCAGCGCGCCCCCGGCAAGCTGAAGTACCTGGCCGGGTCGGAGTCCGGGGCCGCGGTGTGGGTCAACGACATCTCGCCCGAGGTCGCGGCGGCCCGACTGCGCGGCGACACGGTCTGATTCGGATCGTGCAACATGTCCCGGCCTGGCGCCGGAACATGTTGCACAATCGCCTGCTTAGCCGCTGATGATCAGGATGCCAGCCGCTCTTTCAACCAGGCGATGCCGACTCTTTGCTCGATCTTAAGGGCCGCCGCGACGACCTTGACGATCTCGGGCTCGATCTTCCCACCGATGAACGGCACCGCGACCTTCACATCGCCCTCCACGATTTCGGTGCAGCCGGTGCCGTCAGGAGCAATCGTCGCTGTGCCGACCATCGTCGCGGGCTGGCCTTGGATGGTGAGCTTCACTTCCGCGGTACGGACGCCCGAGGCGTCCGGTGCACCCCATTGCTCGACCTGGCGGACGTTGATGGTGTCGCCGAGGAACTTCTTGACGAAGTCGGGCACCGCCGGCGGCATCACCCGATCCACCTGGATCCGCGTTCGGTCCCCGCTCGGCGTGATGGTGACCTCCCAGGACAGCGCCCCGGATTCTTCGCAGGCCTTCTCACGCACGCTTTGCTCGCAGTGCGCGCTGAAGACCTGTTCCACGGTGAAATCGGAGGAGTTCTCTTCACGCAGTTTCATGACAAGATCATTGCCGATTGCTGCCCGACGCGCACCCGCGGCCCCTGAGATCGGCGTCGCGGAGTGCTACGTTTTCCGTTGTGCAGCAGTACCTCGATCTTCTCCAACGCGTTCTCGACGACGGCGCCGACAAGGGCGACCGGACCGGCACCGGCACCAGATCGGTGTTCGGCCACCAGATGCGTTTCGACCTCGCCGACGGGTTTCCGGCCCTGACGACGAAAAGACTGCACATGAAGTCGATCGTCGGCGAGCTGCTGTGGTTCCTGCGCGGCTCGACCAACGTCAAGTGGCTGCAAGAGAACGGCATCTCGATCTGGGACGAGTGGGCCGACGCCGACGGTGAACTCGGCCCGATCTATGGCTACCAGTGGCGGTCCTGGCCGGCGCCGGACGGCCGGCACATCGACCAGATTGCCGCGGTGATCGCCTCAATCAAGGCGAATCCGGACTCTCGTCGACACATCGTCAGTGCCTGGAACGTCGCCGACCTGGGCCAGATGGCGCTGCCGCCGTGCCACACCATGTTCCAGTTCTACGTGGCCGAGGGACGTCTGTCCTGTCAGATGTACCAGCGCTCGGCCGACATCTTCCTGGGTGTGCCGTTCAACATCGCCTCGTACGCTCTGCTCACCATGATGGTTGCCCAGGTGTGCGATCTGGCGCCCGGGGATTTCGTCCACACGCTCGGTGACGCGCACCTTTACACCAATCACCTCGAACAGGCCCGCACTCAACTGACCCGCGAGCCTCGGCCGCTTGCCCAGCTGAAGATGAATTCCGACCGGCGCAACATGGACGACTTCGAGATCGGCGATTTCGAACTGGTGGGCTACGACCCGCATCCGGCCATCAAGGCGCCGATCGCCGTCTGAGCAAACCAGCGCGATCCCAACCAGCGCGATCCCACACCAGCGCCATCTCAACCAGCGCGATCCCACACCAGCGCTATCCCAACCAGCGCTATCCCAACCAGCGCGATCCCACACCAGCGCGATCTCACACCAGAAGGGGCGGCCCCTTTCGGGACCGCCCCTTCTGGTTGTTTGTGCTGAGCGTGCTGAGCGCGCTGGGACTTCGAGACTTAGAAGTCCATGCCACCCATGTCCGGGCCACCGCCGGCCGGCGCGCCGGCCTTCTCGGGCTTGTCGGCGACGACAGCCTCGGTGGTCAGGAACAGTGCAGCGATCGATGCGGCGTTCTGCAGCGCCGAACGCGTCACCTTGGCGGGCTCGACGATGCCGGCCTTGACCATGTCGACGTACTCGCCGGTCGCGGCGTTGAGGCCCCAGCCAGCCTGGAGGCCGGCCACCTTCTCCGCCACGACGCCGCCCTCGAGGCCGGCGTTGATGGCGATCTGCTTCAGCGGCGCGGTCAGCGCAACGCGAACGATGTTCGCGCCGGTGGCCTCGTCGCCGGTCAGGTCCAACTTGTCGAACGCGGTCGCTGCGGCGTTGGCCAATGCCACGCCACCACCCGGGAGCAAGCCCTCTTCGACGGCAGCCTTCGCGTTACGAACGGCGTCCTCGATGCGGTGCTTGCGCTCCTTGAGTTCGACCTCGGTTGCGGCGCCGACCTTGATGACCGCAACGCCACCGGCCAGCTTGGCGAGCCGCTCCTGCAGCTTCTCGCGGTCGTAGTCCGAGTCCGAGTTCTCGATCTCGGCACGGATCTGGTTCACCCGACCGTTGATCTGCTCGGCGTCACCGGCACCCTCGATGATCGTCGTCTCGTCCTTGCTGACGTTGATCCGGCGGGCCCGACCGAGCAGCTCCAAGCCGGCGTTCTCCAGCTTGAGGCCGACGGTCTCGGAAATGACCTGGCCACCGGTCAGGATCGCGATGTCCTGCAGCATGGCCTTGCGACGGTCACCGAAGCCGGGTGCCTTGACGGCTACCGACTTGAAGGTGCCACGAATCTTGTTGACTACCAGGGTCGACAGGGCCTCGCCCTCGACGTCCTCGGCGATGATCGCCAGCGGCTTGCCCGACTGCATGACCTTCTCCAGCAATGGCAGCAGGTCCTTCACAGTCGAGATCTTGCCCTCGACGATGAGGATGTACGGATCCTCGAGGACAGCCTCCATGCGCTCGGTGTCGGTGACGAAGTAGGCCGAAATGTAGCCCTTGTCGAAGCGCATACCCTCGGTGAGCTCAAGCTCGAGGCCGAAGGTGTTGCTCTCCTCGACGGTGATGACGCCTTCCTTGCCGACCTTGTCCATCGCCTCGGAGATGAGCTCGCCGACGGTGGTGTCAGCGGCCGAGATCGACGCGGTGGCGGCGATTTCTTCCTTGGTCTCGACGTCCTTGGCCGCGTTGAGGAGGGTCTCCGAGACAGACTCGGTGGCCTTCTCGATACCGCGCTTGAGCGCCATCGGGTTCGCACCCGCGGCTACGTTGCGCAGACCTTCGCGCACCAGAGCCTGGGCGAGAACTGTGGCGGTGGTGGTTCCGTCGCCAGCGACATCGTCGGTCTTCTTGGCAACTTCCTTGACGAGCTCGGCGCCGATCTTCTCGTACGGGTCCTCGAGCTCGATCTCTTTGGCAATGGAAACGCCGTCATTGGTGATGGTGGGGGCGCCCCACTTCTTCTCCAGCACGACGTTGCGGCCCTTGGGACCGAGCGTCACCTTGACGGCGTCGGCCAAGATGTTCATGCCGCGCTCCAGGCCGCGGCGGGCCTCTTCGTCGAACGCGATCAACTTAGACATGCGTGTCGTCCTCTTCTCTGTCGTTGACCTGCCAGGGACATGTCAGCGAACTGACTTGACCGACCGGCGATGCCCGCGACGGACGGCGCCCATATCCATAGGGCCCCTCATCACGATCGGCTGGCACTCACAGTACCCGAGTGCTAAGTCAGGTCTAGCACTCGACCGCTCGGCAGTGCAAGCGAGGGCCGCGGCGCTACGCCGAGGGCTCAATTCGCTCGACAAACCGTCGGTGCCCACGCCTACGGTGTCGCCATGACATTGGCGATCGAAGCAAGCGGCCTGGTCAAACGGTATGGCGCGGTGACCGCACTGGACGGCGTCGACCTCGCTGTGCCCGAAGGCACCGTGCTGGGCCTGCTGGGCCCGAACGGGGCGGGCAAGACAACGATGGTCAGGGTGCTGACGACCCTGCTCAAACCGGATGCTGGCAGCGCGTACGTCGCCGGGCTGGATGTGCTCAAGCAGGGCCGGGCACTGCGTCGCGTGATCGGGGTGTCCGGCCAGTACGCCGCAGTCGATGAGAACCTCACCGGCTACGAAAACCTCGACATGGTCGGCCGGCTGTATCACCTGGGCCGCCGGGCAAGCTCGGTCAAGGCACGCGAGCTGTTGGATCGGTTCGATCTGGACGAGGCTGCCGACCGTCCGGTCAAGGGGTATTCCGGCGGCATGCGGCGCCGACTGGATCTGGCCGGCGCTCTGATCGCGGACCCGCAGGTGTTGTTCCTGGACGAGCCCACAACCGGCCTGGACCCGCGCAGCCGGCTCGGCATGTGGGAGGTGATCGCCGATCTGGTCCGGGGTGGCACCACGGTTCTGCTCACCACGCAATACCTCGAGGAGGCTGACCGGCTCGCCGATCGGATCGCGGTGATCGATCACGGTCGGGTGATTGCGCTGGGCACCGCCGACGAACTCAAGGACCAGGTCGGCGGCGAGCGCATCGAGCTGACAGTGTCCACTGGCCAGGAGCTGCCGCGAGCGATCACCGCGGTCCGCACCGTCGCGATCGGCGAACCGAGCGTCGACGAACAGCCGCGCCGGATCACCGCACCGGTCAGCGGCGGTTCGTCGGCGCTGATCGAGCTGGTCCGAGAGCTCGACAGTGTCGGGGTCACGGTGCTCGACATCGGCCTTCGGCGGCCGACCCTGGACGACGTGTTCCTGAGCCTGACCGGTCACGCCGCCGAAGACACCGACCAGGACGAGGACGCCGGACCGGACAGGACGGCCGGCAAACGCGAGGCCGCCAGCAAAGGTGGGGCAGGCAACGACCGCGCCGCTGGTCAGCCGGTCGATTCGAGCAAGAGTGGAGTAACACGATGAATCCAGCTCTGTCGGCCCTCGGCGATGGCGCGGTGATCGCCAAGCGCAACCTGATCAAGATCAAGCGGGTGCCGGACCTGCTGGTGTTCGCCACCGTCCAGCCGATCATGTTCGTCCTGCTGTTTGCCTATGTGTTCGGTTCGTCCATCGTCATCCCAGGTATGAATTACCGCGAGTTCCTGATGGCCGGCATCTTCACTCAGACCGTCGTGTTCGGCGCGACCCTGACCGGTGCCGGATTGGCCGATGACATGCAGAAAGGCATCATCGACCGGTTCCGGTCACTGCCGATGGCCCGGTCGGCCGTGCTGATCGGCCGGACCACCAGCGATCTGTTGAACAACCTGCTGGTGGTGTTCGTGATGACCGTGTCCGGCCTGGTGGTCGGCTGGCGGATTCACACCTCGATACTCGAAGCGCTCGGCGGCATCGTTCTGCTGCTGCTGTTCGCCTATGCGATCTCGTGGGTGATGGCACTGATCGGGCTGTCGGTGTCCAGCCCTGAGGTGGTGAACAATGCCAGCTTCATCATCATCTTTCCGCTGACGTTCATCGCCAACACCTTCGTGTCCTCCGAGCGGTTGCCCGGGCCGCTGAAGACGGTGGCGGAATGGAATCCGGTCTCGGCCGTGACGCAGGCGGTACGGGTGCAGTTCGGCAACACCAGCCCGCAGCAGCCGGCGGCGCACGCCTGGCCGCTGCAACATGCCGCGCTTGCCTCGTTCATCTGGATCGTGGTGATCCTGGTGATCTTCGTCCCGCTGGCAACCCGCCAGTACAAGCGAGCCACCGCACGCTGACCTACGGCGAGTCGTGCGATGTGCGTTGCCGCGAAAGCGCAAAGTTGACGGATGAGCTTTCCTGATACCCGCACCGTCGAGCAGGTCGATGAGTACCACGGAGTTGCGGTTGCCGACCCGTATCGATGGCTGGAGGACCAATCCTCCGACGAGGTCATGGCGTGGATGCGTGCCCAGGCCGACCTTGCCGCCGATTACCTCGCAGGACTGCCCGGACGCGACCGCTTCGCCGGCCGGCTGACCGAGCTCTGGTCGCTGCCCTCGAGCACGGCGCCGGAGCTGCGGGGCAACCGCTGGTTTCGGATGGCCAACGACGGGCGGCAACAACAACCGGTGCTGCGGGTCAGCGACGAAGCGCTCGGCGAGGGCCAGGTGCTCATCGACCCGAACCTGGCCGCTGCGGACGGCAGCACGGCGCTGGCCGGCGCGGTGCCGGATCCCACCGGGCAGCTGGTCGCGTGGTCCTACAACGAGGGCGGCAGCGACTGGCGCCGCTGGCGCGTCCGCGACGTCGAGACCGGGCAGGACCTCGACGACGAGATCAACTGGTCGAAGTTCGTCGAGCCGGCCTGGCTCGGCGACTCGTCCGGCTTCGTCTATGCGCATTACCAGCCGACCGATTCCGAGGACGTGTACTCCGCACCCGCTGGTGTTCCGGAGCTCAAGCTGCACCGGATCGGGACCAGCCAGGATTCCGACGAACTGGTCATGACGCTGCCCGAGCAATCCTCGACGCACCTGTGGCCGTGGATCGACGACGGCGGCCGGTGGCTGGTCGTGCTCGCCGACAACGCGGCCGAGGACAGCTTCGCGTTGTGGGTACGCGACCTGAGCAATCCTGACGACGAACTGCACGAGGTGATCGGCCCCTCCCGTAACGAGTGGGTGTTCGTCGCCGCGGATTCGGACGAACTGATCCTGCGCACCACCCGCGATGCCGGTCGCGGCGCGCTGGTCCGGCTCGACCCGGCTACCGGGGTGCTCACGCCGCTGATCGACGAACGCACCGATCTGCTGCAATCCGCTGCCCGAGCGCAAGACCGGCTGATCGTGAGCTGGTTGTCCGATGCCTGCTCGCGGATCACCGTCCATTCCCTCGACGGCACCGAAATCGCCGCGCCGGAGCTACCGGGCATCGGCAGCGTCGAGGAGATCACCGCCAGCCCGAGCAGTCCGGTGGCGCACCTCAGCGTGTCGACGTTCGCCAGCTCGCCACAGATCTACAGCTATGACGTGCTCACCGCAGAGCTCAACCTCGGCTACGAAACCCCTTTGCCGGGCGCGGATGTCTCGATCGATACCGATCAGATTTGGGTCACCAGCGCGGACGGCACGCGACTGCCATGCTTCGTTGTGCACCGCGCTGATGTGACCGCTGAAAACGGTCCGCATCCGACGTTGCTCTATGGCTATGGCGGCTTCGACGTTTCCCTGACGCCGACGTTCGAACCGCAGATCAGAACCTTCGCCGAGGCCGGCGGCGTGTGGGTGGTGGCAAACCTGCGGGGCGGCGGCGAGTACGGATCGCAATGGCACGATGCGGGCAAGCTGGCCAACAAGCAGAACGTCTTCGACGACGCGATCGCTGCGGCCGAACATCTGATCACGAGCGGCTGGACCTCGTCGGCCAAGCTCGCGGTGCACGGCCGGTCCAACGGGGGGCTGCTGGTGGGAGCGGTGCTGACCCAACGACCGGATCTGTTTGCCGCAGCCCTCCCCCAGGTCGGCGTGCTGGACATGCTGCGCTACCAGCTGTTCACCATCGGTGCTGCGTGGGCAGCGGACTACGGCTTGGCCACCCGTAGCAAGGACGAGTTCGAGACGTTGTACGCGTACTCGCCCTATCATCGGATCGCCGAGGGCGCCGGCTACCCGCCGACGTTGATCCTGACCTCGGCGCACGACGACCGGGTTGTTCCAGCGCACAGCCTCAAATTCGCTGCCCGGTTGCAGTCGGTCAGCCAGGACGGTGCGATCGCACATCTTCGGGTCGACTTCGGCGCCGGGCACGGCCTGGGCAGATCCCGGTCTACTCTGATCCAGGAACGAACCGACCAGTTGACGTTCATCGCCGCGCACACCGGCCTCGAGACCACCGGCGACCCGCTGGGTCATTAGCCGGCTTGGACGCAGTTCGTCCAGCTCGCCCAGTCCGTCAACGCAAAGGTCCCCGGACCAGATCGGTCCGGGATCTCTGCGTTGGTAGCGGTTTGTCGAGTTTCAGACGGCGACGATGTGAACGGCGTCGGCTTGCGGACCCTTCGGCCCCTGGGCGACCTCGAACTCCACCCGCTGACCCTCGTCGAGAGAGCGATAGCCGTCTGACTGGATAGCGCTGTAATGGACGAATACGTCCTGGCCGCCGTCCACGGCAATGAAGCCGTAGCCCTTCTCATTGTTGAACCACTTCACGGTGCCCTGTGCCACGTGCACTCCTTGCTAGGGGCCTACCGGTCACCACACCTCGTGGTTCCGGGGTCTTCGTTCCTCGGTCCCGTTCAACTCCCACGCACGCTGGCTTCAACAGCCATCGTGGGTCCTTCGTCATGCGAAACGCCGGGTACTACGACCAAGGCGGAAAGTACACGACAGCCAGATGCGCACGCCAGCAGTCTGAGATAACTAAACGGCCAACGAACCCATGTTCATAGCTGCCCGTTACAACGGCCCAGGAGTACGGGAATCGGACATTCGACGTCCGGTCCCAGCGCGTCTGACGGCGGCTGCTCCGCGGCGGCGAACCACCAGCCGAACTACAACAAGCCGGCCGACCGCATCCCTTTCAGGGTAGGGGCAATCGTGGCTGTCGGGCCCACCCGGTCGGCTATCGCGTCCAAGGTTTTCAGGCCGTCGCCGGTGTTGTAGATGACGGTCTCCCGGCTGGTGTCGATCTGCCCGGACTCGACCAGCTTCTTCAGCACCGCAGTGGTGACTCCGCCGGCCGTCTCAGCGAACACTCCGCAGGTCTCGGCCAACAGCTGGATGCCGGCCCGGATCTCCTCGTCGCCCACGTGGGCCATCGCGCCACCGGTCGTGCGAACCGCATCGAGCGCGTACGGACCGTCGGCCGGGTTGCCGATGTTGAGCGACTTCGCGATGCCGGTGGGCTTGACCGGAATCACGACGTCAGTGCCCTCGGCGAACGCGGTGGCGATCGGTGAACAGCCCGAGGACTGGGCACCGTAGATGCGGTAGTCGAGGCTGTCGACCAGGCCGACCGTGACGAGTTCCTTGAACGACTTGTGCACCTTGGTCAACAGCGAGCCGGACGCCATCGGTGCAACGACCTGCGGCGGCAACCGCCAGCCCAATTGCTCAGCGACCTCGAAGCCCAAGGTCTTGGAACCCTCGGCGTAGTAAGGGCGAACGTTGACGTTCACGAACGCGGTTGACTCGAACTCATCGGTCTCCGACAGCTCGCTGCAAAGCCGGTTGACGTCATCGTAGGAGCCTTCGACCGCGACCAGGGTGCCGGCGTAGATGGCAGTCTGGGCAATCTTGGGTATCTCCAGATCGGACGGGATGAACACGATCGAGTCCATCCCGATCCGGGTGGCGTGCGCGGCTACCGAGTTGGCCAGGTTGCCGGTCGACGCGCACGCGATCCGGGTGAAGCCGAGTTCGCGGGCCGCGGTGATGGCAACCGAGACCACGCGGTCCTTGAACGAATGCGTCGGGTTGGCCGAGTCGTCCTTGACCCATACCGGGGCGGTGAAGCCGAGCCGGTCAGCCAGCCGGTCGGCCCGGATCAGCGGTGTCATCCCGGTGCCGGAGTCGACCCGGGTCTCGGCATTCTGACCGGCGGGCAACAAGCCGGCGTAACGCCACAGTGAATGTGGGCCGGCCTCGATGCTCTCGCGTGTCACGCGTGCGAGTCGCTCGGGGTCGTAACCGATCTCCAGCGGTCCGAAGCACTCGAAGCACGCGTGCTGCGCACCGAGCGGGTAGGACGCGCCGCAGTTACGACAGATCAGGGAGGATGCCGGGGATTCCGGCGCCGCACTCGGGCGGTTGATTACAGCAGTCATCAGGCGAAGCCTTTCCTCATCTTCCCCGAATCACCCGTACGGCATCGCACCGTATCGAGCGCTCGGGCCGGAGTTGGCACCTACCTCGCGGATGGCTCGCAATGCAGCACGGATGGCGTTCTGCAGGAGATGTCGCGGTGGTTGCCGGGGCTTCAACGGGCCGGTCCCTCTGCCCCTCTGGATGAGCGGTATGTGGTCGGCGCCGGAGCGATCGATGTCAGGAGCAATCGATGTCACCGGCGAGCGACGTTGTGCAGCTAACTGTAGTCGGTGGTCAGAACGACGATGATCGGGCCCTGTGGAAGGCCGCTGAAACGCGGCACCACTCGCTGGATCGCGGGGAACTGTCGTTGCAACGTCTGGGCCGCAGCCTGGGCGCCGCTCACCGACGGATCGTAGTAGGCCGCGGTGGACAGAATCGAGCCGTCGAAGTTGCCGCCATTGGAGGCCGTCCAACCGCCTTGCTGGAATCGCCCGACCGCAGTGCTCGCCAGGTTCGCCGTGCTTGTGTTGTTCAACACAAGCACGGCCGGACGGGCGTTGCTTTGGGCCGAGGACGTCGTGGATTTGGTCGGTGCAGGCTTGGTGACCTTCGGCTTGCTGGCCGACGTCGACGGACTGACAGAGTGCGCGACGGACGACGACGGCAGGTTCGAGACGTTGGCGGCTTGTCGCCCCTTGGGGTGGTTGAGGGCAACTATCGCGACAATTGCAACCGCCAGGCCAGCGGCGGCGAGTATTGCTCCGAAGACCAACTCGATACGACGACGCCCGTGGGACGGTGGAGCTGTATGAACCATGAAAGGTGTGTTCAGACCTCGATGCCCAGGCGGCGAGCAGATCTCTGCCGCTGACGGCTCGCTCGAAGGCGTCGCAGCCGCTTGACCAGCATAGGGTCAGCCGCCAGTGCCTCGGGCGTGTCGATCAACGCATTCAGAACTTGGTAGTACCGGGTTGCCGACATATCGAACAATTCCCGGATCGCCTGCTCCTTGGCCCCGGCGTACTTCCACCATTGGCGCTCGAAGGCAAGTACCTCGCGGTCGCGTCGGCTCAGACCGTTGGCATTCTCGCCGCTGCCGTTCTGGAGTGACTCATCGTCAACAGAGTCAGTCCCTGACGCGCGAGCGGTGGCTGCGGCGGGCGCGTGATCCATGCGGCCTCCGAGATCGCTGATCGAGCTGAACGGACATTGTCGGTGCCATTGTCGGTGTCGAGCGCCGAGAATTACAGCAATGTAACTTCGATGCCCTTTCGCGATATTCAACCACGGCACAACCGGAGCGGACGTACCGCGCACGCGTGTCGAGATTACTGGTTGGGGTCTGTCCACAGCGCGTCGCGGTATCCACAGATGTCGTCGCGGCGGCCCGACGCGGCGGCCGGGCGGCGAGGCTGGCTGTCATGAACGTGGTGGACCGACAACGCATCGAACAGCTCGCCACGACGCTGCGCCGGCACGCAAACGATCTCGTGAGCGCGCACAACGCTCTTCGGGCCGTGGCCGCGGCCTCCGAATGGCATTCGCCAGCCGGACGCACTTTTGCGACGTCGCTGCACGGCACCCTGCTGTTGATCCACAGCGCCGCCAACCGCGCTGGGCACACAGCCGATGCGTTGGACCGGCATGGTCGGTGCGCTGCGCAACGAGCGCACGCGTTGCAGATCGCGGCAAAGCTGGCCGTGCCGATCGTGGAGCTGTTGTGAATCCCGGTCAGGTTCGGGTGTCAGGGGGCACCGATTCGATCTCGGCCGACTTCGCACACCTTGCCGAGTTGGCCCGGTCCCTCGATCGGGTCGCCGGGGTCGGTGGCGCGGTGTTACCCGCCGCTGCGAGCGCCCTGGCAGACCCAGCGCTGATCAGCGCTGCGGTTCTCGATCCGATCGGCGCAGGTGAGGTCGTGGCGACGGCCGGTGTGGCCATCGCGGTGACGACGACGCTGATCGCCGAGTGCGAAGTACTCGCCACCGCTCTGCGTGCTGCGGTCATCGGTTACCGCGAGGCCGACGACCTGCGCGGCAGACTGGCCCCGACGATCTCGGCCCTGACCCACCTGCAGGGCGCTCTGACGGCCGGCACGGCGCAGGTCGCGGCCGGCTTGCACGAGCACAGCGTGCACAAGATGTTCGGTGGACTGCTCACCATCGCCGAGCAGGATCCGGCGCTCGCCGGATTGATCATCGACGGCGTGACCGGCGGCCTGGGCCTGCTTCCCGGTGGCCTGGGCGTAATGCCGGGCGGTCTGGCGGGTGGCCGGGCGCGATCGAGCACCGTGAATCTTGCCAAGGGTCTCGGCCGGCTCTACCCCGATGGCTCGCCGACCCTCACCGCTCGCCCTGGCGACCCGACGCTCGACTCGGCCGGACCACCCCGTTCGATCGCTGACCTGATCAAAGGCGTCGACCTGCGCGATGCCAACACCGACGGCGGCGGCATCGACGTACGGTTCGTCTCGACACAGCGCCCGGACGGAACGGTCACCCGCGCCGCGATCGTCGACATCACCGGCACCAAGGACTGGGGTTTCACAAAATTCGACAACCCGAATGTGTCCAACCTCGGTACGAACCTGCGAGGTGTCGGCAACGAGGTCACCAGCTACGAGCTGGGTGTCCTGATGGCCATGCAGCACAGCGGCATCAGGCCCGGTGAACCGATCATGCTCGCCGGCCACAGCCAGGGTGGCGTCGTGGCGGCGCAGTTGGCGAGCCATCTGGCCGGCTCCAGCACGTTCAACGTCACCCACCTGGTCACCGCAGGATCACCCATCGGATTGGTGGACATGCCGTCCTCGGTCAGTGTGCTGTCGCTGGAGAACGCCGGCGATGTGGTGCCGGAACTGGACGGCGTGTCCAATCCAGCGCGGCCGAACTGGACGACAGTGACTGTGGATCGGGGCGGTGCGGGCTTCGGTCCGCGGCACAATCTGGGTAGCGGCTACCTGCCCGGCGCGCAGGATGCTGACGCCGGCAACGATCCGTCCGTGCACGGGTGGGTCCGTGGTGCAGGGGCTTTCCTTCAAGGGCAGGACGTCAACACAGCCAGTTACCAGGTGGGCCGGCACGGCTGACCCGCAACGATGGGAACGGTTGCCGGATCTGGCCGGGTACCGCACCATCACTGCATGGAAGGCTTGATGCAGGACGGCCCGTTGACCATCGAATCGATCTTGCGCCGGGGTGAACGCTACTTTCCGGAACGAACGATCACCACCAAAACCGCAAACGGCCTGGATCGAATCACCTTTGCCGAGCTGGCCAAACGCGTCCGTGAGGTAGCCGGAGCGCTCAGCCGGCTCGGCATCTCCGAGGGCGGCCGGGTCGGGACCTTCGGATGGAACACCGCCAACCATCTGGCGATGTACTTCGCTGTCCCTTGCACCGGCCGCGTGCTGCACACCTTGAACATCCGACTGTTTCCGGAACAACTCATCTACACCGTGAACCATGCCGAGGACGAGGCGGTGTTCGTCGACCGATCGCTGCTGCCGCTCTTCTCCCAGTACCTGCCCAAGCTCGACACCGTGCGTCATGTCGTGGTCTTCGATGACGGGTCCGACGCCGAGTTCCCCGACGACCCCCGCCTGGTGCGCTGGGCGGACGTGGTCGGCGAGGAACTCGATTTCGCCGGCACGGTCACCGACGAGAACACCGCAGCGGCCATGTGTTACACCACCGGGACCACCGGCAACCCGAAGGGCGTGCTGTACAGCCATCGCTCAACCTGGCTGCATTCGCTCATCACCCAGACGCCGGTGACGTTCAATCTGTCCGGCTCGGACACCGTGCTGGCCGTCGTTCCGATGTTTCACGCCAACGCCTGGGGCCTGCCGTATGCGGCGGTGATGGCCGGCGCGAACATCGTGATGCCCGGGCCGGATCTCGCACCGGCCAGCCTGCTCGACCTGTTGGAGTCGGAGAAGGTCACCGTGACCGCCGGGGTGCCCACCATCTGGATGGGGATGCTCCCGCTGCTCAGCGGCCGCGACTTGTCGGCGCTGCGGATCGTGATCTGCGGTGGATCGGCGGTTCCGCGATCGCTGTCCGAGGGTTGGCGGGCCGCGATCGGACTGCCGATCACTCAGGCCTGGGGCATGACCGAACTCTCCCCGCTGGGTTCGGTGTGCTCGATGCGGCCAGAGTTCGACGGCCTCGACGAAGAACACAAAGCCGCGATCCGCGCCACCGCCGGGGTCGCGCCGCCGGGAGTGGAGATGCGGATCATCGACGCCGAGAGCGGCGCCGAGCTGCCCTGGGACGACCACGCCAGCGGTGAACTGGAATGCCGCGGTCCGTGGATCGCCAGGCAGTACTACCGGACCGACGAGCCCGGCGCCCAGTTCTCCCCGGACGGCTGGCTGCGTACCGGCGACGTCGCTGCGATCTCGCCGCTGGGCTACCTGCGTCTGGTCGACCGGACCAAGGATCTGATCAAGTCCGGCGGGGAATGGATCAGCTCGGTCGACCTGGAGAACGCCATCATGGGTCATCCCGAGGTGGCCGAGGCCGCCGTGATCGCGCTGCCGCACCCGAAGTGGATGGAGCGTCCGTTCGCCTGCGTCGTCCGCAAGGAAGGGGCCAGCCTCAGCAAGCAGGAACTGCTCGATTACCTTGCCGAACGCATCAACAAATGGGGCCTGCCCGATGACCTCGAATTCGTCGATGAGATCCCGAAGACCAGCGTCGGAAAATTCTCCAAGAAGACGCTGCGGGAACGTTTCGCGGACCGGCAATTCTCCTGACGCGATCGGCCATTCAGCTCATTAGCGCCGCCGGCTGCCGGTAGCAGCCGATTCGCTCAGGTTCGTCCGGTCCCTGCCGATCGGAACAGGTGCCCCGTTTATCGCGCGCCCGATCAGCCACGCAACGTAACGATTTGTATGCGGATGGTGATGTATGGGCGAGCCTCCCACTACTCTGCGATGTGACAGTTGTGACGCAAGTGATCTACGGGACATCGCTACCGCGCACCGTGCGGGCGTCCGACCGAGTCCCGACTGCCAACACGATCCAAGGAATGCCAGATGCCCCAGAGTGACGACGCCAGCCACGCCAGCCCGCTAACCCGCCGACGCAGGTTCGCGATTCTTGCCGCGGTGTTGGCGCTGTGCGCGTCGGTAGCCATGGCGGTTCCGCAGCTTGCGGCTGCGGTCACCAACCACTCTCCGATCGGCCGGTTGGATGGTGCCGCATTCACCGACGGGGCACTTCAGGTCAGCGGCTGGGCGATCGACCCTGACACCACGGCCCCACTACAGGTGCACGTCTACGTGGACAAGCAGGGCTGGGCGATCACGGCCAACCTGAGCCGTCCCGACGTCGGCCGGGTCTATCCGAAGTCGGGTTCGGCACACGGCTTCCGGACGACCAGATCAATTGCCAACGGCACGCACACCGTGTGCGCCTATGCGATCAACGTCGGCGCCGGATCCACCGTGCAGCTCGGCTGCCGCAAGGTGGTCGCGGCCAACAATCCGACCGGAGCGGTTACGTCGGCTCGGCGCGTTGCCGGAGGCTTCCAACTCAGCGGCTACGCCATCGACCCGAACACCCCGGCTGCGATCACGACCCACATCTACGTCGACGGCCATCCGATCGCCCAGGTCAGGGCGTCGGCCCCGAATGCCGCCGCCGCCGCCAGGTATCCGCATTACGGCCCCAACCACGGCTTCAGCTACCTCGCGGTCATGAGCGCCGGCACTCACAAGGTGTGCGTCTACGGCATCAACGTCGGAGTAGGCAGCAACACGTTGCTGTACTGCACCACGACCACAATCTCCTTCGATCCGGTCGGCCACCTGGATTCCATAAAGCGCGTGAACGCCAGCACGATGTCGCTGTCCGGCTGGCTCGTCGACCCTGACTCCAACGCCTCGATCTCGTTGCGCGTGACCGCGGACGGTGTTGTGACCGGCACCGCCGTCGCGAACGCTGCCCGACCGGATCTGCGCACCAGCGGCGTCGGTGTGTACGGCGTCGCCCACGGGTTCGGCCAGAACTTCAGTGCCGACGCCAACGAGCACACCGTGTGCGTCGTCGGGATCAACGTTCTTGCCGGCGCAGACCGAACCGTCGGTTGTGCCGATCTCCCATCCCAGAACGCGAAACCCCCGGCAGCCCCGGCCGGCCTGCAGGTATGGCCGGACAGCAAGGCCGCAACTGTGAACTGGTCGGCACCTGCGACCAACGGCGCGGCCGTCAGCGGCTATCGCATTGTCGTCAGCCCAGGTGGGAAGACCTACACCTACCCGGCCAGTGTCCTGGTGGCGACCGTGCCCGGCCTGACGAACGGCATCACGTACACGTTCAGCGTGACCGCGATGAACCTCAAGGGGTACGGCGCGGCCGCCAAGGGCACCGCCAAGCCCACCCCGATCCCGCCGCAGCGCACGCCTGCTCCGGTGTCCACCAGTCACTACGTGCGCAACCTGACCGCGAACGCCACGACCAA
>DASXHV010000130.1:0-20629 GCA_036488285.1 Jatrophihabitans sp.
TCCGGCCGGATCGGTGGCTCGGACAAGGTGGCGGCGCTGGATGCCGGCGCCGACGACTATGTGACCAAGCCGTTCGGCATGGACGAGCTGATGGCTCGGATGCGCGCGGTATCCCGGCGCGCCAGCGCTGATCAGGGTGCCGCCCAGCCGCTGGTGACGATCGGTGAGCACACGGTGGACCTGGCCAGCCGCCGGGTGTCGAGCACGGATGGCGGGGACGTCCGATTGACCAAGACCGAATGGGAGCTGTTGGAGCGGATCGTCCGGCATCCCGGCCAGCTGGTCACCCAGCGCCAGTTGCTCGCCGAGGTATGGGGGCCCGCTTTCGTCAACGAGTCGGGATACCTGCGTTTTCACTTCGGACAGCTGCGGCGCAAGCTCGAGGCCGATCCGGGACGTCCTCGGCACCTGATCACCGAACCTGGCATCGGCTACCGCTTCGTCGAGTGACCGCGGGGCCCCGACCGCGGTCATCCCCGACCTCGAGCATCCCCGACCTCGAGAATCCCCGACCTCGAGCATCCCCGACCTTGATCATCAGTGCTTTTACCCGACTCCAGTGGGGTAAAAGTGCTCATGATCAAGGGGAGTGTTGGCAACCTCACGGGATTGTTTGGGCGACCCCCACCCCCTTGCAACGACGCCGCGAGCAAGCTAGCTTGGTAATAAGTTCAGGCACTAAACAAACTGCACGACAGACCGCATTGGACAAGCTGCGCAAGACAAAAGCTGCGCGAGACAAAACTGAGGTGAAGCGCCATGGCTCCCACACCCACCAAGGCAGACCGGTTCTCATTCGGACTTTGGACCATCGGCTGGCAGGCCCGCGACCCGTTCGGGGACCCGACCAGGTCCCCCCTCGATCCGGTCGAGGCGGTGCACAAGCTGGCAGAACTCGGCGCCTATGGGGTCACGTTCCACGACGACGACCTGATTCCGTTCGGAGCCGACGACAGCGATCGTGACAAGGCCATCGAACGGTTCAAGCAGGCGCTGGCCGAGACCGGTCTGGTCGTGCCGATGCTGACCACGAACCTGTTCACCCATCCGGTCTTCAAGGACGGCGGGTTCACCAGCAACGACCGCTCCGTGCGCCGGTACGCGGTGCGCAAGGTGATGCGCAACATCGAGCTGGCGGCCGACTTCGGCGCGCAGACCTACGTGTTGTGGGGTGGCCGGGAAGGCAGCGAGTACGACACCGCCAAGGACGTCCAGGCTGCGTTGGATCGCTATCGCGAGGCGATGAATCTGCTCACCGAGTTCGTCACCGACCGCGGCTATGGCCTCCGGTTCGCGATCGAGCCCAAGCCGAACGAGCCCCGCGGCGACATCCTGTTGCCGACCATCGGTCACGCGATCGCGTTCATCAACTCCCTCGACAAGCCCGAACTTGTCGGCGTGAACCCCGAGGTGGGGCACGAGCAGATGGCTGGGCTGAATTATGTGCACGGCATCGCGCAGGCGTTGTGGCACGGCAAGCTCTTCCACCTCGACCTCAACGGTCAGCGTGGCATCAAGTTCGACCAGGACCTGGTGTTCGGCCACGGCGACCTGATGAACGCTTTTGGCCTCGTCGACCTGCTCGAACACGGTGGCCCGAATGGCGCAGCGGCCTACACCGGCCCGCGGCATTTCGACTACAAACCGTCCAGGACCGAGGACTACAACGGTGTATGGGACTCCGCGGCGGCGAACATGAGCACCTACCTGCTGCTCAAGGAGCGCGCCGCATCGTTCCGGGCCGACCCGGAGGTGCAGCAGGTGCTGGCCGACGCCAAGGTTGTCGAGCTGCGTCAGCCGACCCTGAACGACGGCGAGGGTTACGCCGAGTTGCTGGCCGACCGGACCGCCTTCGAAGACTTCGACCCGACGGTTGCCGGTGAACGGGGCTATGGCTTCGTCCGGCTGAACCAGCTGGCGCTTGAGCACCTCGTCGGCGCCCGCAGCACCCGCTAGCCGCGCATCCCGCTAACTGCGCATCCCGCTAGCTGCGGGCCGCCGAACACAGAGAGCAGACTCGGGCTATGTCACTGGTCGCCGGAATCGACTCGTCAACCCAGTCCTGCAAGGTCGTGATCCGGGATGCCGATACCGGACGGCTGATCCGGCGGGGTCGCGCAAAGCACCCGGACGGCACTGAGGTCGACCCGGCAGCGTGGTGGGCTGCCCTGCAGACCGCGGTCGCTGACGCAGGCGGACTGGGCGACGTAGCCGCAGTCAGCGTCGGCGGTCAACAGCACGGTCTGATCTGCCTGGACTCGGACGGCAAGGTCATCAGGCCCGCGCTGCTGTGGAACGACACCCGTTCGTCGCAGGCCGCCGCCGACCTGGTCGACGAGCTGGGCGCTGGGACCTGGGCCCAGTCGGTGGGTACGGTGCCGGTCGCCTCGATCACCATTGCCAAGGTGCGCTGGGTTGCCGAGCACGAACCTGAGAACGCCCGTCGGATCGCCGCCATCTGCCTGCCACACGACTGGCTTTCCTGGATGCTGTCAGGCGCCAGTTCGATCGACGCGCTGGTCACCGATCGCTCCGATGCCTCCGGGACCGGGTACTTCGACGGACGGACGAACGAATACCGGCTCGACCTGCTCGCACGGGCGCTCGGTCGTGATGACGTGCTGCTTCCGCGGGTTGCCGGACCAGCGGAAAAGGCCTATGAGACCGGGCAGTTCTCGAGCGGGCAATTCTCGACCGGGCAATTCTCGAGCGGGCAGTTCTCGAGCGGGCAGTTCTCGAGCACGGAATTTGTGATCGGGCCGGGGGCCGGCGACAACGCCGCGGGTGCGTTGGGAGTCGAAGCCGGCGACGACACCGTGGTCTCAATGGGCACGTCCGGTGTCGTGATGGCCCGTAGCCGGACCCAGGCTGCCGACCCGACGGGTGCGGTGGCGGGATTCTCCGATGCCACCGGGCTGTTCCTGCCGCTGGTGTGCACGCTGAACGCCGCCCGGGTTCTGGACTCCACGGCACGGATGCTCGGTGTCGATCTGGCGACGCTCGGCACGCTGGCGTTGTCCGCGCCGCCTGGCGCTGAGGGCGTCACGCTGGTGCCCTACTTCGAAGGTGAGCGGACACCGAACCTCCCCGACTCCACCGGTGCGATCCACGGCCTGACGTTGACCAACGCCTCGCCGGCCAACGTGGCCCGAGCCGCAGTCGAGGGCATGCTGTGCGGCCTCGCCGATGGCATGGATGCCCTTTCCGCACAAGGGGTTTCGGTGTCCGGTGTCCGACTCATCGGGGGCGCAGCTCAGTCGGATGCGGTACGCCGGATCGCCCCAACCGTTTTCGGCGCACCAGTGTCGGTGCCACCACCCGGCGAGTACGTCGCGGACGGCGCGGCCCGGCAGGCGGCGTGGGTGCTCTCGGGATCCGCGGAACCGCCGAGCTGGTCGAGCGAACTGGGGACGCCGGAGCGTTACGACGGGCCGGTAACCGGCGGGTTGCGGGAACGGTACGCCGAGGCGGCACAGCGGCACCTCAACCGTTTGGCGGATGAAAGCAATCCTCACGACAGCGATCCACCGAACGAGTCCTACCGTTCGGACCGCTCGTGAGCTTTCCGGTCCAGCCTGCCGGACAGCAGACCGTCCGGCAGCACAATCTGGCGCTGGTTCTTGCCGAGCTGCGCCGTTCGCCCGGATCGCGGGCACACCTCGCGCAGCGCACCGGCCTGACCAAGGCAACCGTCGCGAGCCTGGTGGATTCCCTTGTGGCACAAGGGATTCTGGACGAGGCCGAGCCGGCGTCGTCCGGCCCCGGCCGGCCGGCCCGGGCGCTGGCGCTGGATCCGTCCGGGCCGATCGGTCTCGGTATAGAGATCAACGTGGACTATCTGGCGGCCGGGGTCGTGGACCTGACCGGGCGGCTGCGCGGTCATCGCCACCTTCCGGCCGACAACCGATCCTGGCCGGTCGCCAAGATCTACGCCGAGGCCGTCGCAATGGCCCAGGAACTACTCGCCGACATCGGGCAGCCGCTGCTCGGAGTCGGGGTTGCGGTGCCCGCTGCGGTGAACGGGGCTGGCGAGGTTGTCCGAGCGCCGAACCTGCCTCGGCTGGCCGGCCAACGACCCGCCGAACAACTGGCCGCGGCGCTGTCGGTCGATGACGTGCTGGTGGAGAACGAGGCCAACCTCGGCGCGCTTGCCCGATTGTGGGCGGCGCCTGCAGCCGGACGAGATTTCGTATACGTGTCAGGGGAAATCGGCGTCGGGGCCGGCGTCGTCGTGGACGGCCGGTTGTTTCGTGGCGTGCATGGTTTCGCCGGCGAACTGGGTCATGTCGTCATCGAGCGGAACGGTCCACCGTGTGGTTGCGGCGGCCGTGGCTGCCTCGAGCAGTACGCCGGTCAGGACGTGCTGGTGCGGACCGCTGGGCAACCCGATCTCGCGGGGTTGGAAGCCGCGGTCCACCGCGCGGACCGGCGCGCTCTGCACGCCGTCGAGCAGGCCGGGGCCGCGTTGGGCGTGGGGTTGTCGTCGCTGTTGAACGTCCTCGACCTGCCGATGGTCGTGCTGGGCGGCCTTTATTCGCGGCTGTTCGAGGCGATCACGCCGGCCCTGACCAGCGAGCTGAGCACGCGAGTTCTGTCGTCGAGGCAGGCGAGTGGGCAGGTCCGTCGATCCTCGCTCGGCATCGACGCGGCAGTGCGAGGCGCCGCCGGTCTGATCGTGGACCGCGCCCTGACCGAGCCCGATCGACTGCTGGCCGCGGCCGCCCCGATCGACCGGGTCAGTGCGTCGAGCGGGAGTTGAGGTTCCAGTAGCCCTTGGCGTACACCGACGATCGGTCCAGGCCGAGCCGTCCGAGTGCATCTCGCACAGCCACGGCGGCGCGCGATTCGCCAAGTACGTAGGCATATCCGGATCCCGCGCCCGGCGCTACGCCGTCCAAGGCCGCGAGGAAGATCTCCGCAGAACCTGCCGGGCGATCGCCGCGCAGCAGCCAGGTCACTTCCGTGTCGGTCGGCAGTGGGTAGTGCTCGTCACCGTCGGCAATCTCGGCGAGCACCCGGATCGGACCGGGCAGCGCCTCGGCCACCGCGGCGACCGCAGGCAGGCCGGCTTCGTCCGCGATCGCCAGTACCCAGTCGGCGTCGGTGACCGGGACTTCACCGCGCGGCCCGAAGAACGTCACCTCGTCGCCGGTGGTCAGACCGACGGCCCGGGTTGAGCCTGGCCCGTGCCCGTGCAGGACGGCGTCGATCACGAGCCGGTCATCGGTGACCGACCTGACCGTGTATCGCCGGCGCACCTCGCGGCCGTCCTCGGCTTCGAGCACGATCGCGATGTCGCAGCCCAACGGCCAGTCACGAAGGGCTATCTCCGGCGCTGTGAGGGTGATCCGGCGCATCCGCGGCGAGAGGGATGTCACTTCTGACACTGTGGTCAGGAATTGGCCGGTGCGGGTGATGCGTTGAACTTCAGGCATGGTCTGTTCAGCATGCCATCCACAGCATTGGACAGACTGAAACGACAAGTAGTGGGTGTCGAAACCGCCCGCCTTCAACCGTCCAGATCAGGAGCGTCATGCCCATCGAATTGACCAAGGTCGCCTACAGCACCGCCGCTACGTCCAAAGGAGGTCGGGCCGGCCACGTGCGTAGCGCCGACGGGCTCGTCGAATTCGACCTCGCCCAGCCGGGTACCTCATCCGAACCGGCCGTCAACCCAGAGACCCTGTTCGCCGCGGGTTACGCCTCCTGTTTCGCCGGAGCATTGGCCAACCGCGCCAAGGCCCAGGGCATCGACGCCTCTGAGGCGCTGGTAACTGCGAATGTGAAGTTCGGGCCGTCCGAGGACGGCGGCTTCGGGCTCGCCGTCGACATCGAGGCAGAGATCCCGGGGGTGGACGCCGCCAAGGCCCAGGAGCTGGTTGAGCTCGCCCACCAGTTCTGCCCGTACTCAAAGGCCACTCGCGGCAACATCACGGTGACCGTCAAAGCTGTATGAGGCTGTCTTAGCCTGACTGAAGCTAGTCCCGTGCCCCGCCGACGCGACGACCTGATCGCGTCGGCGGCCGGGCGCGAGGGTGCATGATGGCTGAGTGGCCATCAGCGTTTTCGACCTCTTCTCGATCGGCATCGGCCCGTCGTCCTCGCACACCGTGGGACCGATGCGGGCAGCCCGTACGTTCGCGCTGGGCTTGGCAGCCGATGACCTGATCGATCAGGTCGTGCGGGTACGTGCCGAGCTGTTCGGCTCGCTGGGCGCGACCGGCCACGGACACGGCTCGGATCGCGCTGTCATCCTGGGGCTGCAGGGCGAGACGCCGGAGGGCGTCGACACCAAGACCGTGCTGGAGCGGGTGGCCGCCATCAAGGCCGCCGGCCGGCTCAAGCTGCTCGGCGAGCACGACGTCTCGCTGGCTGAGGACGACCTGGTGCTGCATCGGCGGGCGACGCTGCCGTTCCACCCCAACGGGATGCGCTTCGCCGCGTTCGGTGCCGGCGATGCCCTGATCTGCGAACGGACCTATTACTCGGTAGGTGGCGGCTTCGTCGTGGACGAGACGGCGACCGGCACGGACCGGATCAAGATGGACGACACCGTCCTGCCGTATCCGTTCACGACCAGTGTCGAGCTGTGCCGGCAATGCGAGGCGTCCGGGCTGTCGATCTCGGAGCTGATGATGGAGAACGAGAAGGTCTGGCGCAGCGAGGACGAGATCCGCGAACGGTTGTTGCACATCTGGCAGGTCATGCAGGACTGCGTGAACAACGGGATCAACAGTGAAGGTGTGCTGCCTGGCGGGCTCAAGGTTCGCCGCCGCGCTCCGGAGCTGTCCCGTGACCTCAACGCCGACGAGCAGTCCACCGATCCGCTGAAGGTGATGGACTGGGTTGACCTGTACGCGCTGGCGGTGAATGAGGAGAACGCGGCTGGTGGCCGGATCGTCACTGCCCCGACCAACGGTGCCGCCGGCATCATCCCAGCGGTGATCCACTACTACCGCCGGTTCGTCCCGGGCTCGACCGAGGATGGCGTGATCAGCTTCCTGTTGGCGGCAGGCGCGATCGGGGTGCTGTACAAGGAGAATGCCTCGATCTCCGGCGCGGAGGTGGGCTGCCAGGGCGAGGTCGGCTCGGCGTGTTCGATGGCCGCTGGCGCGCTGTGCGAGGTACTCGGCGGCAGCCCGATGCAGGTCGAGAACGCTGCCGAGATCGGTATGGAACACAATCTGGGCCTGACCTGTGACCCGGTGGGCGGCCTGGTTCAGATCCCGTGCATCGAGCGCAACGCGATGGCAGCCATCAAGGCCATCAACGCGGCCCGGATCGCGCTACGCGGCGACGGCACCCACATCGTCAGTCTGGACAAGGTCATCAAGACGATGCGCGAAACCGGTGCCGACATGAAGGTCAAGTACAAGGAAACCGCGCGCGGCGGCTTGGCCGTCAACGTCATCGAATGCTGACTCACTGACCTACCTGCTGCTCGACTGACGCACCCTCGACTGACGCACCGTCGGCGCGGCCTCCACCGTCGCTCGATTCCGCCGTGACACGATCCGTCTCGGCGAGGATTGGGCGGACTGTGCGGCATCAGCGGGAATCGGGCCGGTTGTCTGGACTCGACGGTCTGCGGGCCTTGGCGGCTCTGGGCGTCCTGACTTTCCACGCGGACGCCAGCCTGTTGCCGGGCGGCTTTCTCGGCGTCGACCTCTTCTTCGTGATCAGCGGCTACCTGATCACCAGACTGTTGCTGGGCGAGGTCTGCCGAACCGGACGGATCCGGGTCGCGCAGTTCTACCTGCGGCGGGCCATCAGGCTGCTGCCCGCACTGCTCGTACTGCTCGTCGCTGTGGTTGCCGCCAGTGCGCTGATTTGGCGGGACGAGACCGCGACGCTGGCGGACACCGTCACGGCAAGCCTCGGGTACTACCTGAACTGGTGGCTGATCGACGCGCGCCAGTCCTACTTCGTCGCATCCGGACGGCCGCCGATGCTTCAGCATCTGTGGTCGCTGGCGATCGAGGAACAGTTCTATCTGCTGTGGCCGGCCGTATTGCTGCTGCTCAATACCCGCCGGCGCCGGTTCGGAAGGGTGGCCGGCGTCGCGATCACTCTCGCGCTCGCGTCGACCGCCGCGATGGCGTTCCTCGCGATCCGGCAGGACGTACCGTTCGGGGCCGATTCGGGACGGGTCTATTTCGGCAGTGACACGCACGCGATGGGCCTGCTGCTCGGCGCGGCGATGGGTGCCTTGGCAGAGCGGCTTGCCGCGCAGCCGCGCAGGAGATGGCGGTTCCGGTGCTGGCCGACCGACCTGGCCGGACTCGCTGCGCTGGCTGGTCTGGGCTACGTCGCGCTGACAGTCACCGAGTTCGATCCGCGCCTCTACCGCGGCGGATTCCTTGCAGTAAGTGCGCTGGCGGCGATCGCGGTATCGACCGCTACTCGACCTGGGAGCTTGCTCGGCCGCGCACTGGACTGCAGGCCGCTGCGCTGGCTCGGTGACCGGTCGTACGCGATGTATCTGTGGCATTGGCCGGTCGTCGTGGTGACCCGGCCGGGGGTGGATCTGCCCGCCAACCGTTGGCTGGTGGACACCGTTCGACTGGCGGCTCCGATCGGCCTCGCCGTGCTGAGTCATGCCTTTGTAGAACGTCCGATGCGGGTCCGGGGCACCGCCTGGCTGGTGCAGCGCGGCCGTCCTGGCCGCAGCGGCGCGCGGCGATTCATCCCGCGGCTCGCCGGTGTCACGGCGGTGGCAGCGATGTTGTTCGCGCTGGCCGTCGCTCCCCGCGGCGGTTCGGCGCCGGCCGCTGTGTTGAGACCTGCTGTGCTGCGACCTGCCGCGCTGGCCGCTCGCGTCGCCGAGTCCACTTCGCCCACGGCATCCGCCTCGGCCGCAGCATCCGCTACTGAGGTACCGAAGACCGCTCCAGCCGGGTCGAAGGCGAAGCAGCGCAAGTCGCCGGCGCCTGCCAGGCCGGCGCCGCGGAGTCGCGGCACGATCACGGCGTTCGGTGATTCGGTGATTCGGTGATGCTCGGGGCGCAGCCGGCGCTGGCGGCAGCCTTCGGGCGCTGCGACCTTCATGCCGTCGAGGGGCAACAGCCCAGCGTGACACTTGCTGCGATCCGGCAGCTACATGCCTCCGGCGGCCTGGCCCCGGTGGTTGCGATCCACACCGGCAACAACGGCCTCATCCGGCCATCCGACCTGGCAGACACCTTGGCGCAGTTGCGCGACCGGCGCCAGGTCCTGCTGCTCACCGATCGGGTGCAGCGGGATTGGGAAGGCCCGAACAACGACACGATCAAGCGGGTGGCGAAGCAATTCGGCAACGTGCTGGTACTCGACTGGTATGCCGATTCCAACGGCGACCGGGGTTGGTTCTTTGACGACGGCTTACATCTTCGGCAGCCCGGTGCCCAGCAATACGCAAGCCTGATCGCCCGCTCGGTCGAGCCCTAGCTGCCGCGCAGTCGGCGGCGGCATGTCAGGCCGCGAGGATCACCACGAGCTGCCGCGGGCCGTGTACCCCTTCGACCCGGTTCAGCTCGATGTCGCTGGTGGCGCTCGGACCGGAGATGAACGTCAGCGGCTGGGTCGGGTCCAGACGCGCGATACCGTCCGGCACCGAATGGACGACCTGAGCCGACCGGACGACGCACAGATGCAGGTCCGGGACGAGGGTGATTGCCCGGCGACCGCACATCGGCCCGGCATCCAAGACGATCGTGCCGGTTTCGGCGATGGCCACCGAGCAACCGGTGAGGACCCCGGCTGCCCCGTCCAGCTCAGCCACGCTCAGCGGCGGCTCGTCGGGCTGCTGTCGGTCGGCTGCCAGCCAGCTGTCGGTGATGCCGATCGGCGTGACCAGCCGGTCGACGGCACGCTGCTGCAGGAGTGAACCGACCGCAGCCGCGATGTCGCCGTCGGTGTCCGCGCACCGGACGACGGTGGCCTTGTAGTCCTCGAGCCGATCCACCAGCAGGTGGAGCAACTCCTCGGCAGCCATGCTCGAACTGCCTGCGCGGCGGTATTCGCGTTCGACCGGCAGGTCCGCAGATTCACCGATGGCACGTCGGATCCGGCTGAGCACCTCATCGCGTGCGGCAGGCTGCGCGGTCACTGCTGGCCGCCCTTTTCGTGCTCGGAGAGCCACCAGTCCCGGAAGGTTTTGCCTTGTGGCACCGGCACGTCCCGCGATGCGGTCCAGCCGCTCAATGGTGGTGGCATCGGAACTATCGGACGTCCGCGCCGAACGCCGAGCCGCCCCAGCCTCGACAGCCGGCCAGCCAGCCGGAACCGGCGCGGCGAGGACATCACCCAGCGCATCGCGCGCATCGTGCCCGCCTCGACAGTGCGCGGCCCGGCCAGCTCGACGTGCTCGGTACGCAGCCGGACCAGCATCGACGGGATGTCGATCTTGACCGGGCACGCATCGAAGCAGGCACCACACAACGTGGAGGCGTACGGCAGCGAATCGTTCGGGTCATGGCCGCCCGTCATGCCGGTGAGCTGGGGGGACAGGATCGCCCCGATCGGGCCGGGGTAGACCGAGCCGTAGGAATGCCCGCCGGTGCGCTCGTAGACCGGGCAGACGTTCAGACATGCAGAGCACCGGATGCAATGCAATGCGGCCCGGCCGCCTTCGTCGGCGAGCGCAGCGGTGCGGCCATTGTCGAGCAATACGAGGTGAAACTCCTCGGGTCCGTCGCCGGGCGTCACTCCGGTCCAGGTCGAGGTGTACGGGTTCATCCGCTCCCCGGTGGAGGAGCGCGGTAACAGCTGCAGGAATACCTCCAGGTCCTGCCAGCTGGGCAGCACCTTCTCGATACCCATCACCGTGATCAGGGTCTTCGGCAATGTCAGGCACATCCGGCCGTTGCCTTCGGACTCGACGACGCCGAGAGTTCCGGTGTCAGCGATGGCGAAGTTGGCGCCGCTGATGGCAACCCGCGCGGACAGGAACTTGGCCCGAAGATGCCGTCGCGCTGCTTCGGCAAGGTCGGCCGGCGCGTCGGTCAGGTCGGCGTCGACCGAGTCCATCTCGGCCAGGAAGATGTCGCGGATCTCGGTGCGGTTCTTGTGGATCGCCGGGACCAGGATGTGGGACGGACGGTCGTGCCCGAGCTGCACGATGAGCTCGGCAAGGTCGGTCTCGATCGCGGATATGCCTTTGCTGGCAAGGTATTCATTCAGCGCGATTTCTTGAGTGGCCATCGACTTGACCTTGATGACCTCGTGCGCTCCGGTCGCCGCGACCAGGTCGGCGACGATCCGGTTCGCCTCATCGGCGTCGCGGGCCCAGTGCACCTGACCGCCTCGGGCGATCACGTTGCTTTCGAGCTCGCAGAGCAGTTCGGGCAGCCGGGCCATCACCTGCTGTTTGATCTGGCTGCCTGCTTCCCGCAGCTCCTCCCAGTCCGGGACTTCGCCGACCACCCGCAGCCGCTTGGCTCGGATGGTCGCGGTGGCGTGGCCGAGATTGCGTCGCAGCTGGGTATCGGCCAGCGCCGTCTTGGCTGCTTTCGGAAAGGGAACATCGCCTTGCAAATCGCCGGTTCCACGGGGCATGCCGAGGTAGGCGCGCGTCATGCGGTCACCAGCTCAGCTGGGTGTTCGCGAGTGCTGGCCAGGATCTCGGCTAGATGCATCGCACGGGCCGGACGCTTCTGATGGCGCAAGCCGCCGCCGATGTGCATCAGGCAGGACGCGTCGCCCGCGGTCAGCACCTCGGCTCGGGTAGCCGCCACCGAGGACATCTTGTCGGTCAACATCGCTGTCGAGGTGTCAGCGTTCTTGACAGCGAACGTGCCGCCGAAGCCGCAGCACTGGTCAGCGTCAGGCAGTTCCACCAGATCGATCCCCCCGACGGCGCGCAGCAAGGTGAGGGGCGCGTCGCCGACCCGCAACAGCCGCAGCGAGTGACAGGTGGGGTGATAGGTCACTCGATGCGGGAAGTACGCGCCTACGTCTGTCACGCCCAGTTCGTTCACCAGCAACTCCGACAGCTCGAAGGTGCGGGCGGCGACGGCATCGGCCCGCGCGGCCAGCACGGGATCGCCTAGATTGCGTGCGATCTCGGCGTGCTGATGGCGGACCGAACCTACGCAAGAGCCCGAGGGCGCCACGATCGCGTCCGCACCGGTATCCAGTGCTCGAGAGAAGACGTCGACGTGATGCCGGACGAGGCTACCCGCGTCGCGTTG
Organism: Jatrophihabitans sp.; assembly: GCA_036488285.1. Classification (GTDB taxonomy): domain Bacteria; phylum Actinomycetota; class Actinomycetes; order Mycobacteriales; family Jatrophihabitantaceae; genus Jatrophihabitans_A. Next base: position 12,171 of record DASXHV010000130.1, read on the forward strand.
GTAGCCGGTGTTGGTATGCATCTGTCCGCAACAGGTCTGTTCTGCGGGGAACGTAACGGTGCAGCCGAGACGCTCGAGGAGGCGGACCGTGGCTTTGCCGACCTCTGGGTACAGCACGTCAGCGAGGCAGGTAATGAACAGTGCGACGCGCATTCACTCTCCTCGGCAGGACGGGCTGAACAGATCCTATAGGAAAGGCGTCGCGCTGCTGGCATACCCGAATAGCCCTGGGACGCATTCCGCGAACAAGCGGTAGGAACGCTCGAGGGCAAGGCGCCCGGCGGTATCACGAGATGCCGGCACCGCTCTACTCAGCGGCTAGGGGTCAATTCGGGTGGCGCCCAACCGTCGAATCCTTCAAAAACTGGATCGGGAGTGTCGATGTCTCATCGCTCAGGGGGTCCGAGCCAGGCATGGCCGATCTATGTCCATTCCCATCCGTTCACTGCTGTCACCTCCGTCTCATCCGGGGCGCGGGGCGCGCTCACATTCCCGATATCCGATTCAGATCTCGTGGTCCTATCGTGCTCACCTGCTGTAATCTCAGCGTCACGAAACGTGCTGGGCCCGCTGACTGGTCCAGACATCGACGCTCCGGTTCGTCCGACAGCGTCGAGCAGACCGGGACGGGGGTGGCCGGTGAGCATCACGAGCCACCCCAATTCCGCCCGTTCGCCGGGCTCGCAGCGGATTATCCGTAACTGGCCGGTGTGGTCCTTGCGACCCGCCGGACGGCGATTCTTATTGGCCACCGAATTCCTCGTGGTCGTGGTGACGATCGGCCTCTTAGCCGCGGAATCGGTCACTTCCTCCGATTTGCTGCGGTTCGTGGCACTGCTCGTTCTCGGAGTCGGATATTCGGAGCTCGCCGATCGGGTTGAGCGCATCCGCCGGTACCTGGGTAGTGACCAGGTGCGCGCGAACCACACCTCGATCTGGGCATTTGCCGGCGTGCTGCTGCTACCGCCGGGGCAGGTAGCGCTCCTCGTCGGGATCCTCTTCCTGCATCAGCTCGTCGTCGGTCGTCGGCACAAGTCCGTTCGGCCGCATCGTCTGCTGTTCTCCGGTGCCACCATGATCGTCGGCGCCTTCGTTGCCTCTGCGGTGCTGAGCCGAATCGGTCACGGCATCGGGATCGGCGACGGCGGTCGGGCTGCGTTGGCAATATCCGCGGCGCTCGTGACGTATGCCGTCGTCAGCCTCCTGGTGATGGTGGTTGGCATATATCTGTGTCTCAAGCCGCTCTCGCTGTCGGCGCTGCTGCCCGAGCGGGATGAGATCACATTCGAAATCGCAACTTTGGTACTGGGCGTGGTCACCGCGACCTTCATCACCGAGCAGCCCTGGTTGACACCGTTTGCCTTGGTGTTGCTGGGTGTTCTGCACCGCAGCTCGCTGGTCAAACAGCTGCAGCTGCTGGCCACCACCGACGCCAAGACCGGGCTGCTGAACTCGGTGGCCTGGCAGCAGCAGGCCGAGAAGATGTTTGAACGGATCGTTCGGACGGGCGGTACCGCGGCGGTCCTGATTCTCGACCTAGATCACTTCAAGTCCGTCAACGACGAGCACGGCCATCTTGCCGGTGACGTGGCGTTGCGTGCCGTTGCCCAGACGCTGAAGCAGGAGCTGCGCGGCTACGACCTGCTCAGTCGATACGGCGGCGAGGAGTTCGTCGCATTCCTCGATCAGGTGGACGCGATCGAAGCGATGACGATCGCGGAGCGAATTCGGATCCGGGTCTCCGAGCTACGAATTCTGGACGGGCTGAGCGTCACCGGTTCGGTTGGCATTGCCATCGCGCCGCTGGACGGCACTGACGTCTCGACTCTGCTGGCCGGCGCCGATGCCGCGCTATACCGGGCCAAGGCAGCGGGCCGGGACCGAGTCGAAGCGGCGTGGCTGGCCTGACGGCTCTGGCTGACCGGCTTCCACATCGGCATCCACGATCAACAGACAGAAGGCCGATCAACAGACAGAAGGCCGATCAACAGACAAGGGCCGGTCATCCTCGCGGATGGCCGGCCCTCGTTGTCGGACCGGGATCACGGCACCGGTAGCGGAGTCTCTACGTTTGCCACGTCTGTCTTGCCGGTCTTGATCATGCCGATGCCGGCGAGCAGAGCGACGACTCCGAAGATGGCTGCGGCCAGGAAGCCCATCGACGCGGCGTGCGCTCCCACTACCGAGACGGCGTGCTGCGCCGCACCGTCAGCCCGTGCCGCCGCAGACGCCACGAAGTTGCCCTGCGATTGCTTTTGCAGCTCGACGAAGTGCTGCACGCTGCCCTTGTTCCCGGAGGCGAGGAACTTTCCGACCTCGTTGGTCGCAGCATTCTTGCCGCTGGTCGCCGCCACGGTGGCCAGCACGGACAAGCCGATCGAGCCACCAACCTGCTGCCCGACGTTGAGCAACGCCGAAGCCAGGCCGGCTTCACGCGGCTCAACCCCGGTGACCACCACGGTCATCAGCGGTACGAAGATCATGCCGATGCCGAAAGCGAGCACGACCATCGACGGCAGGATGTGAGTGGCGTACTTCGAGGTTGAGTCGATCGTGGACAACCAGAACAGCCCGGCCGTCATGATCGCGGCGCCGGCCACGATCAGATTTCGTGGTCCCAACCTGGCCATGAACTTTGCCGCCAGCTGCGCGGCGATACCGATCGTGAATGCCACCGGCAGGAATGCGAAGCCGGACTTGAGCGGTGAGAAGTGCAGGTTCTGTTGAACGAAGAATGTCAAGAAGTAGAACATGCCGAACATGGCCGCACCGATGATCAGCATGACGATGTAGGCACCTGACCGGCTGCGGTTACTGAAGATGTGCAAAGGCATCATCGCGTGCTCGCCCAACCTGACCTGCAGCGCGACAAAGGCGATCAGAAGTACGGCTGCGACGGCGAACGAGCCGATGGTTTGACTGTTACCCCAGCCGTGCGAGGCAGCGTGGATGAACCCGTACACCAGTGCGGTCATACCCACGGTAGAAGTAAGACCGCCACGGTAATCGAACTTGCCGGTCTGACGCTCGGACTCGTGCAGGTAGAAGTACGCGCCGGCAACCAGGGCGATACCGATCGGCACATTGACGAACAGCACCCACCGCCAGGTCAGCACGTCGGTCAGGATGCCACCGAGCAACAGGCCGAGCGCGGCACCGGCACCGGCGACGGCCGAGAACACGGCAAGCGCGCGGGTCCGCTCCTTGCCCTCGTCGAACTCGGTGGTGATCAGGGCCAGGGCAGTTGGGGACGAGATCGCGCCACCGACACCCTGAATGACCCGGCCGATCATCAGCATCTCGAAGTTCTGGGCGAGACCGCCCAGCAGGCTGCCGGCCGTGAACAAGCCGAGGCCCACCATGAACATCCGGCGTCTGCCGAGAATGTCACCCGCCTTGCCGCCGAGCAGCAGCAGGCCACCGAACGCCAGCGTGTAGGCGTTGATGGCCCAGGTCATATCGGTCTGGGACTTGTGGAAGTAATGGCCCATCGACGGCAACGCGATGTTCACGATTGTGGCGTCGAGGACGATCATGAGTTGGGTGCCGGCGATGATCAGCAACGCCAGCGCAGGGTGTGAGGCCCGCTTGGCCACCGCCCCCGGGTGGGTCTTGTCGGTCTTGTCGGTCGTGGTCACGACTCTCCTCATTGGCACGGGTTGCCGGGCGACATGCACCCGGCGGGTTGGGATGGTTGAGGAGCGCGCACGATCCTCACATATTCAATTCGCTACCGTTTCGCTACCGTCCGGGAGTGCTCGTCCGGTGTTTCAAGCGGCAACGCTGTGCACCGCGACGTCTTAGAGAACGCCAGCGTTCTCTAGTTTTGGTACGCTAGCGGAGCCTGGTTAAGAAACGCAAACGTGCACTATCCGCGCCGCTCAGCCGTATCACAGCTTCACGCTCCATCTCTTGGTTCACAGAAAGGATGCTCACCGCGATGACCCCCGCACCAGCGAATATTTCAGAAGCCACTGACAAGACCGCCGCCGTGCCCCGCGGTGGGTCAGGTTGTTCCGCTAAGAGCGAACAGCCAGCTAGCGGCGAAGAGGGCAGTAGGCAGCGCCGGCGCGGTGCCGAGCTCGAAGACGCCATTCGCGCTGCGTGCGTGACCGAGCTGGCCGTTACCGGATACGGCGAATTGACCATCGAATCCGTGGCAGCCCGCGCCCAGACCGGCAAGGCCTCGATCTATCGGCGCTGGCCGTGCAAGCAGGATCTGGTGCTGGATTCCGTCGCAGCCGTGATGTCCGGACCGATGATGTATATATCCGAGCAAACCCTGGATGACAAGGTGACCACCCGAGACGCCCTGTTGGACGGCATGTCCCAGGTCGTAACTTTCATGGCCTCCGACCACGGGGACGCGATGCGGTCGGTGATGGGCGAGTCCCTTCGCGACAAATCCTTTGCGGGCACGTTCCATTGCGAGTTCTTCGATCCGCGCAAGGAAGCCCTGCTGAACGTCTTGCGTCGCGGCGTTGAACGCGGCGAGGTGCGTCCGGATGCGGTCGATGACTTCGTGATCGACCTGATGGCCGGAGCCCTGATTCACCGGGTGCTGATCCGGCAGGACCGGCCGTCCAGGGCCGAGCTCGAGCAGATGGTCGACGGCTTCATCATGCCCGCGATCAGTCCGCGCTGCGCCTGTTGACCTGACGCGTCTGCTCACGTAAGTCTCACCGGCGTCGATACGGCACCATGGGACAGACAGCAGTAGACGTTTTCAGGAGCGGAGTGAATTGGAGCCCGACGGAGAGGCCGTGACAACCTCTGCCCCGAAGCGGGATCGGCAGCCGACCAAGATTTCACAGACGAGGTTCGGTCGCGGATATCACGACCGAGTGCCCGGCGTCGTCGCCACGATCACCTCGCTCACCGGCGTCCTCAATCTGTTCGTCGCTCTGATACCGCGGGAGCGGCACCGGCTGAACCAGATCCACGACTTCCTGCCGGTCGCGTTCTCCGCTGCGACCGTCTCGATTCTGGCGGTGTCCGGGCTGCTGTTGTGGCGGCTGGGCGCGATGCTGCGGCGGCGCAAGCGGCGGGCGTGGCGAGGCGCGATCGGTGTCTACGCGTTGCTCGTGCTGGCTGAGATCGGCAACGGGACGATCTTCGCGGCGGTCATCTCGCTGGTGATGTTGATCTTCCTGCTCACCTCGGGCAGCGAGTTCCGGGCCAAGCCCGATCCGGCGTCACGATGGCTGGCTGCCAAGGTTGCGGCGCAGTTCATGACGGTGGCCATCGTCTGGGGCCTGCTGTTGCTCACGGTCGGGGCCGGCAGCCGGGTGGCCGGGTCGCCGTCGTTCGGAGCCCGGGTCGAGGAAGTCTTGACCGGGCTGGTCGGCGTGCGCGGACCCCTTCATTACCGCAGTGAACGGTTCGGCGACGTTGTGCACGGCACCCTGGTCTCGTTCACGCTGCTCACCGTGGTGTTGGTCGTCCTGCTGATTCTCCGCCCGGCTGAACCGGCCGAGGGATTGACGCGCGAGGACGAATCGCGATTGCGGGAATTGCTCGCCAAGCATGGTGAACGCGACTCGCTCGGATACTTTGCACTGCGCCGGGAAAAGCGTGTGGTGTGGTCGCCGACCGGTAAGGCAGCGATCACCGGGCGGGTGGTGAACGGCGTGTTTCTGGTGTCCGGTGACCCGATCGGTGACCCGGAGGCTTGGCCCGGCGCTATCGCTGCCTACGTTCGCCAGGTCGAGGAGTACGGCTGGGTACCGGCGGTCATCGGCTGCAGCGAGACCGGCGCGACGATCTTCAATCGCGAGGCCGAACTGTCGGCGATCGAACTAGGCGACGAGGCGATCGTGTACGTCGAGGACTTCACCCTCGAGGGACGGCCGATGCGCGGCGTGCGTCAGGCCTGCACTCGCGTCGAACGGGCCGGCTACGAGGTGACCGTTCGACGGTCCCGCGATGTGCCGCCCGCGGAGTTCGCGAAGCTGGACCGGCTGGCGGTGGCGTGGCGCGGGGATGCCGTCGAGCGCGGATTCTCAATGGCATTGTCGCGGATCGGCGATCCGGCGGATGGCGACTGCGTGGTGGCAACCGCAACCCAGAACGGGCAGCTGAAGGGCTTTCTGCATTTCGTGCCGTGGGGGCCGGACGGGCTGTCGCTGGATCTGATGCGCCGGGACCGGGCCGCCGACAACGGCCTGAACGAGTTCATGATCGTGCATGTGATCCAGCAGGCCTCCGCGATCCTCGGCGTGCGGCGGGTGTCGTTGAACTTCGCAGTGTTTCGAGACGCCATCGAGCGCGGCGAGAAGATCGGTGCCGGCCCGATCCTGCGGGCCTGGCGGTGGACCTTGGTGTTTGCCAGCCGATGGTGGCAGATCGAGACGCTCTACCGGTTCAACGTGAAGTTCAGGCCGGAGTGGGAGCCTCGGTTCCTGTCCTATCCCGCGACCCGCGACCTGCCGCGGATCGCGGTAGCTGCCCTGGAGGCCGAGGCGTTCATCACCCGTCCACACCGGCTCAAGCGGTTGCTGGGACGCGCCTGATAAACGCGTGATTCTCTCAGCTTTGGGCGTGTAGAGAGATCCACGTGGGGTCATTCGGTGAGCTGACGGTGGTATCCGTGCAGTTCATCGGTGGGCTGGCGGTCGTCGCGCTGCTGGGCTGGTGGTTGTTGTGTCGCAGGCGCGGTCGTCCCAGTTCGCCGACGCGTACGGCGTCGCTCGCGTTCGCGGCGTCACTCTTCACCTTGCTGATGGTTGCCTCCTGCGTGAACGCGTACTTCTCCTACTTGCCCAAGATCAGCGATGTCGTCGATGTGATCACTTCGAGCCCACCGCCGGACGCGACGGTGGCGCTGGCCGCGAGCCAGTCCCGTGGGCATCCGCGCGGCGAGTTGGTCAGGTTGCGGGTGCCCGACAACGGGAGTGGCTTCGGGCGGTCGTCGGCGCTGGTGTGGTTGCCGCCGCAGTACTTCAGTTCGCCTCGCGCGCATTTTTCGGTGGTCTACCTGTTCCACGGTTCGCCGGGGGTGGACAAGGACTGGTTCCGTGGTGGTGAGGCTGGGCAGATCGCCGCAGAGCTGGCTGCCCAGGGCAAGCCGGCGATCCTGGTCGCACCGCGGATGAGTCGTGGCTGGCTGGACGATTCGGAGTGCGTGGACAGCGTGAAGGAGAAGGTGGAGACGCATCTGGTGCGCGATGTCATCCCGACAGTCGATGCCGTGCTGCGGACCGTGCCGAACCGCGATGACCGGATCTTCGGCGGGATGTCGGCAGGCGGCTACTGCGCGCTCAACCTAGGGCTGCGGCATCGGGAGCTGGTGTCGACGGTGCTCGACCTCTCGGGCTTTACGGTGCCGACGCATGCCGGCGGTTTGAAGGCGCTGTTCGGGCAGGCGGGGTCGCGACAGGCGCAGCAGAATTCGCCTGCTACGTATGTGTCTTCGCTGCCGGCCGGACCCTCGATGCGGATCTGGATGGACAGTGGCACTGCCGATCACGAGGTGCTGAACGAGATGCGAACGCTCGCGCCGGAGCTGCGCGATCGAGGCGTGACGGTGGTAGAGCGGACTCGGTCCGGCGGTCACACGTATTCGGTGTGGCGGCCGGCGCTGCGCGACTCGTTGGGCTGGGCGCTGAGCGTGCCGCCGGGGGCGCGGTCGGTTCGGGTGACACGCGGCGTGGAGTGACGGGTAAGTGCGGACCGGCCGCTTTGGTCGAGATCGTTGCTGACCAGTAAGCTGTGCGCCTGACAGCCGTCCGGCCAGCCTGATCGGTCGCTCGCGGAGGTCATTGGGAGGCTTCGCCTAGTCCGGTCTATGGCGCCGCACTGCTAATGCGGTTTGGGTCTCAAGCCCATCCGGGGTTCAAATCCCCGAGCCTCCGCGGTATCGATGCCCCGGCCCTCGCGGTCGGGGCATCGTCGTGTCGCAGCTCGTGTCGCAGCTCGTGTCGCAGTCGTAGCGCGGTCGTGTCGCGGGCGGTCGGCCCGTTTTGGAGGCCCTGCTGTCGCTCAGCTAGACTTTGCGTTCGGTTCGAATGCGCTCGTAGCTCAACGGATAGAGCACTTGACTACGGATCAAGAGGTTGCGAGTTCGAATCTCGCCGAGCGCACGCTGGTTGAGACAGCCCAAGGGCCCCGGAATCATTGACGACGGTCAGTGTTTCCGGGGCCTTTTGTCGTTCCCGGGAACGATCCGAATTGATCTCTGTCCATGAGCCTGTCCACGAATACGCTTCGGTGACATGGGACAAACCGGGCCGGCACGGCGCCAGCGCGGGAGCATCCGTAACCGCGGCGGACGCTTCCAAGTCCGCGTCTACGCAGGCCAGGACCCAGTCACCAGCCGACCGCATTACCTGACCGAGTCGGCCGGTGATGACAAGCAGGCCGACCGGATCCTGCGCCGGCTCTTGACCGAGGTCGACGAGCAGCGCAACGCGCGGACCAAGGCCACGCTGGGCACGGCCATCGACAGCTGGATGCGGGTG
>DASXHV010000112.1:0-12940 GCA_036488285.1 Jatrophihabitans sp.
GGATCGATGGCCGACGGGAGCTCGCCGATCGAGGCCACCTGTAGTTGCGCAGTCTGCTTGACCGGGTCGGGCTCGGGAATGGCCTTGAGCAACAGATCTGTGTAGGGATGCGCCGGCCGTCGGTAGATTTGCGCTGCGGGCCCGACCTCGACGAGCTTGCCGAGATACATAACCCCTACGCGGTCGGCAAGATACTTGACCACCGAAAGGTCATGGCTGATGACGACGTAGGTCAGGCCGAGATCGGCCTGGAGTGACTTCATCAGGTTGAGGACCTGAGATTGGATGGAAACGTCGAGCGCCGAGACAGGCTCGTCCGCAACGATCAAACGTGGACTCAAGGCCAATGCACGAGCCATTCCGATCCGTTGCCGCTGGCCGCCGGAGAACTCGTGAGGATGTCTGGAAAGCGCTTGGCTCGGCAGGCCAACCTGATCCAGAAGCTCAGCAATTCGCGCCTTGCGTGCTTTGCGGTCCGATATCCGCTGGATGTTCAGCGGCTCCCCCAGACTCGCTTCGATGTTCATTCGGGGGTCGAGCGCAGCGGCGGAATCCTGGAACACCAGTTGAATGTCTCGCCGCCGGCGCCGCAATTGCCGACCGGTCAATGAGTTCAGGACAGCACCGTCGAAACGGATCTCACCGGCGCTGGGCTGCTCAAGAGAGACGATCATGCGTCCGAGCGTCGTCTTGCCACACCCGGACTCGCCAACCAACGCAAAGGTCTCACCGGCGCCAACATCGAACGAGACTCCCGAGACTGCCTTCACCGAGGTCGCCCCGCCGCCGAACAGACCGCGGCTCAGCCCGAACTCCTTATGCACGTCGTGGAGTTGCAGAATCGTGTCCCGAGGTGCAGTTGACTCCGCTTCCGCAGCGACCGTCGTCTGCGCCTGCCGAATCGTGATCGGCTCACGTGCGGAGACCGACCGAGGAAAGAAACAGGCGTATGACTGGCCGGCCTTCTCGGGCGTGAGATCCGGATCGTTTTCACGGCAGAAGTCAGTCGCATAACGGCAGCGCGGCGCGAACCGGCACCCCGTCGGCGGGTTCGCGAGGTCTGGAGGCAAGCCGGGTATCGACTGCAGTGCTTCGGTCTTGTTCTGATCCAGTTTCGGGATCGAGGCGAGCAGCGCTTCGGTGTAAGGATGTCGGGGTTCTGCGAACAGCGCCTGCGTCTGTCCTGATTCGACGATGCGTCCCGCATACATGACCAGTACCCGATCGGCACGACCGGCAATCACACCAAGATCGTGTGTCACCAGCAGGATGCCCATCTCGAGTCTGCTCCGAAGTTCTGCGAGCAGATCCAGAATCTGCGCCTGGATGGTGACATCAAGTGCCGTGGTCGGCTCGTCAGCGATGAGCAGCTTGGGCTCGCAAGCCAACGCGAGCGCGATCATCACGCGCTGACGCATACCACCTGAGAGTTGGTGCGGATAGTCATCGAGACGGCTCGCCGGTTTCGGCATCCTGACCAGGCCCAGCACCTCTTCGGCACGGCGTAAGGCCGCCGCCCGGGAAACGTTTCGGTGCAGGCGAACGGCTTCGGCTATCTGCTTGCCGATGGTCATCGTGGGGTTCAGCGAGGTCATCGGATCTTGGAACACGATGCCCACTTCGCTGCCGCGGACCTTTCGCATCTCCGCGCCGGTCAACGAGGTGAGCTCACGGCCTTGCAGACGGATGCTGCCCGACGCGACGCGACCACCGGAGGGGAGCAAGCGCATGATCGACATGCCGGTCATGCTCTTACCGCATCCCGATTCACCTACCAGGCCGACTGTTTCGCCGGGTGCGACGTCGAAAGATATCCCGTTGACGGGGCGCACCAGGTCATGACCACGACGGATTTCGGTATGCAGGTCGCGGACCTCGAGAAGAGACATCAACAACTCCTAAACGCGATCATCAGTGCAACAGCGCGCTCGCCCGCGGCGCTTTAACAGAGCTGTGCGGATCAAGGGACGAAGCCACGAAATCGCCCAGGTAGTTGCTGAGCAGGATCGTTGCGGTGATCGCCAGGCCCGGGAAGGTAGAGATCCACCAAGCCGTCTCCAGGTACTGGCCCCCCGCGGAGAGGTCCACGCCCCAGTCCGGTTTGGGCAGGCTTACTCCGAAGCCGAGAAAACTCAGCGTTCCGGCGGTCAGCACTGCCCACCCGATCGCGCTGCTGACCAGGACTGCGATTTCGTTGGCTAGGTTCGGGAGCAGATGCCGGAAGATGCTGTGTACGCCGGTGCCGCCGAAAACCTTCGCCGCCGCGATGTAGTCCGCCGTTCTGAGCCGGCGGACGGAGCTGTAGATCACGCGGGCGAACGCGGGCGCATAAGCGAAGCCGACAGCCACGATGACGCTCGTAGTACCCGTGCCGACGATCGCCACCACCATCAGTGCAATGAGCAGCGCAGGCAGCGCGAGTATCACGTCGAGGATGCGCATGATCAGTCCGCTGACCAACGGTGGCGCCACACCACCGATCAGGCCGAGCGCAACTCCCGACAAGGTTGCGATCGCAATGCCGACAACGCTCGCGACGACGACGGGACGGGCTCCCCATACCGTTCTGGTCAATACGTCACGGCCCAGCTGGTCCGTTCCGAACCAATGCTGTCCACTCGGACCGACCAGCGCCGTGCCCGTCGACGCGGTGGGGTTGCCGGACGCTACCAGCTGCGGCGCGAGCACCAGTACCGCAAGGCCCGCTAGCAGGATGATGAGTACCGCCCAAGCAATAGTGCCCTTGCGCGCCCGGAACGCTGAGACAAGTCGCCACCGGCTCGCACCGACATCCGCCGTCGGTGCAGGCGGGCGAATCGGCACGTCGGTAACCACGGTGTCATCGCTGGCCGTCATGCCGCGACCTTCTTCCGGGTGCGCGGATCGATGATGCCGACGAACAAATCCACCACCAGGTTGATGAGGACGTACGCAACGCCGATGAACAAGACCGCGCCTTGCACCACAGGGATGTTCTTGGCAGAAATCGAGCTCACCAAGTAGCTACCGAGTCCTGGCCGTCCGTAGATGACCTCGATGACAGCAGCTCCGGTGAGGATGTTTCCGATCTGGAGCCCGAGCATCGTGACGGTGGGTATCGCTGCGTTCCTGAGGGCGTGGTTCAACAACACGCGGACGCCCCCAGCGCCCTTTGCCCTTGCGGTCTTGATGTATTCGGAGTGGTACTCCTCGATCAGCCTGCTGCGGATGAGCCTGGTCAGTACGCCTGCATAGCCCCAGCCCAAGGCGACTGCGGGCAGAACCAGGGAGCGAATTCCCGCGCTTCCGACAGCGGGGAACCATTGCAGTCGCACCGCGAAGAACAGCGTGAAGATCAGGGCCAACCAAAAATATGGGATCGCTACGCCGGACACCGAAACGAATCGGGCCAACCTGTCGCCTATGGAGTTGGGAGCCACCCCTCCGATGATGCCGAACGGTATGCCTACCAGGATCGCGACAAGCATCGCCGCCCCACTCAGGACGAACGTGCTGGGCGCCCTGCTCAGGAGCTCGGTGGCTACGCCGCGGCCGGTGACGAAAGACGTGCCAAGGTTTCCGTGCAGCAGTGCCCACATGTATTTTCCGTATTGCAGGTACAGCGGCTTGTCCAGGCCAAGCTGAACCTCCAGGTTATGAACCTGTGCGGGCGTGGGATTCGAGCCGAAGAGCATCGCCTGAGCGGGGCTTCCCGGTATCAGGTGGATGATCATGAACGACACGATGGTGATCCCCACCAGCACCGGTATCGCGACCAGTATCCGGCCGATCAAGAATTTCGCCATCTACCAGTCCTCATTTCAACGAGCACGCCTGATGCTCCCCGCAGTCTCTTCGTCAGGTGAGTTGGGCGGTGTGGAACAAGGCGTAGCCGGTCACGCCGAAATGCAACCCGGCCAGGTTCTTCACCGCGGAGTAGACACCACTCACGTTATAGAGGGGCAGGAAGGTCGCGTCCTGCATCAGCTTGGTCGCGATGTTCTCCAGCTCAATAGTGCGTGCAGCAGCATCGACAACGCCGTTGGCATGAATCAGGGCGCTGTCGATGGCCGGCTGACAGTAATGCCCCCAGTTGAATCCGGATGCAATGGCGTTGCAGCCGGTAAGGCCCTGCAGGAAGTACGGGTCCACGTCGTAGTAGAAGATCGCGGCCATGTTCTGGACGCCCTTGTTGTACGAGGCCGCAGCCGTCAAGAACGGTTGTGCAGAGATGTTCGCGGAGAAACCGACCGCCTGCAACTCATTGACGATGTATTGCGTGGGTAGATCGAATCCGTTCGAGGACTGAATCAGGATGTCCAGGTGTAAGGGCTTGCCATTCTTGCTTCGCACTCCCCCGCTGCCCGCCTGCCACCCGGCGCCATTCAAGAGGCTCTTGGCCTTCTCCGGGTCGTACGGATAAAGCGAGGAAGAAGCCTTGCTGAAGCCCGGGGTCGTCGGAGTCAGCAGATCGTGAGCTGGCTCGTAAGCGCCGCTGAGGACGGTCTGATTCATCTTGTCCTGGTCAACCGCGTGCAGAATGGCTTGCCGTACAGCTAACTCGTTCGTCGGCTCCTTGGTCACATTCAGCGGGTAACCATATGGCTGGCCGGTGGACGGAACGTTGTAGTGCGTGAAGGACCCCGATTTCTTGATGGCCTGGATGTTGTTCGGATCGAGGTTCATGGCCATGCCGAGCTGGCCGGCACGCAGCGCGCTGTAGCGCGTGTTCGTGTCGGGAAGGATCTTGAACGTCAGCGTCTTGAGCTTGGCCGGCCCAGCAGGCCCGAAGGTTGCCGGACCCCATTTGTAGGCTGGGTTGACCTCCAAGGAGATGTGGTCCTGGGTCGCATAGCTGACGAACTTGAAGGGCCCGGTACCAACAGGGTTATTGCCGAAGCCCGTCGGTCCGTACTTCTTGATGGCCGTCGGCGATGACATTCCGAACAGGATCGTCGTCATCTCATGCACGAACGCAGCGTTCGGCTGACTGAACACGACCTGTGCGGTGTAGGGGTCGAGAACCTTTGTTTCCTTGTACGGGCCTAGCGAACCCAGCGCCGAGCGCGACTTCGTAGCTGGATCGGCGATGTGTTCGAACGTCGCCTTCACGGCCTCAGCGTCGAACTTCGTGCCGTCGTGGAACGTCACGTCCTGGCGCAGCTTGAACGTGTAGACCTTCGCGTCAGGCGAAACGGTGTAGCTCGTTGCCAGTCCGGGGACGTACTCGTTGCCGCCACTTGCGTTGGGCAGCCACCACATGAGGGGGTCGAAGATCGCCGATGCGATCAAGGAGGACAGCGCAAGGCCCGTCGCGTTCGGATCGAGTGTGTCGGGCTCCTGGTACACACCAACAGTCAGCGCGTCGGAGGCCTTCGTACTCGACCCCCCTGACGCGCCGCATGCCGAGAGCAATGAGCTCCCTGCGAAGCCAGCCAGCGCGGCGCCGCCCACAGCCAGGAACCGCCGGCGTGAAAAGCTGTGCTGTGCGGCCGCAAAGACCTGCTGTAGGTCGCGGCCTGCGATTTCGTTGGAGTTCATGCGGCTCCTCGTGTCGCTCGAGAGAGTCTCTCGATCCGATTTTAGGTTGGGGTTTCACGGCGGGGATCGGCGGCGGGCCGCCGCCCATCGGCGCTTCAGACGGGTGTCCGAAAGCACGGACCTTGTGACAGACCGTGTGACGGACCTGTGACGGACCGTGTGCCGGCGCTCGGACGACCGGCGGTGCTGCCAACGACTAGCTCACGCGACCGCCATAGCCACGGCGTCCCGACCTCTCTCTGAAATCCTGTCGACATATCTAACCGACAGCATGTGACATATCGCCGATCGGGAAACCCGGGTTCCTGCCATACAGGTATGAAGCTTGTGCGAATAGCCTGCCAACTGCTGAGAAGCATTCTCTTATATCTGAGTCATGTCAATAGCATAATCTTGAGAAGCCTCGCCGGCTCGGGACGGCAGGCGCAGGTGCGCGACAGCCGCACGGCCTATAAGGGACGGCGCCGTTTGACCTTCGCGAAAGCCGCGGCCAGGTTGGCACAGACACCAGGCCGCCAACGCCTTGTTGCCTATTGCGACAACTGATATAACATAGCCTTATCAAGAGCTACTCTATGGCTTCGCGCGTGACCCGGCCGTCCCGCTACGCCGGCCGCCAACCGAACTGCCCGCTCGTCTGGAGATCGTGTGTTCATAACTGACGTGCTCAGCGTTGCCGTTCGCTCGGGATTCTTTGCCGATGATCAGGCGGCCATCCGAGCGGGCGCGGCGCATGACGGGTTCACATACGCAGGCGATGCCGTAACACCAGGATTTGAAAGCATCCGCCAGGCCGGGCTGGCGGTGTCGGTGATGCTGCTGCTCGACGACGGCCAGGTGGCCTACGGCGACTGCGCCGCGGTGCAGTACTCCGGTGTCGGCGGTCGCGACCCGTTGTTCGACGTCGGGGCGGCCCTCGAAACGATGGACAGCCACGTCGCGCCGCTCCTCACAGGCAAGGAACTGGTGGACTTTCGCAGTATTGCGGCGTTGATCGACACCCTTGATGTGGACGGGCTGCCACTACACACAGCGATCCGGTACGGCGTGACGCAAGCGCTGCTCGACGCGGTCGCGCGATCTCGTGGGCTGACGATGGCCGAGGTGATCCGAGACGAGTACGACACGGGTGTCGAAATAGCGCCGGTGCCTATGTTCGTCCAGAGCGGCGACGACCGATACGACAACGTCGACAAGATGGTGCTCAAAGGCGCCGACGTCCTGCCGCATGGGCTGATAAATCAGGTCGACACGAAGCTCGGCCGCGACGGCGAACTGCTCGCTGAGTACGTGACGTGGGTGCGGGACCGCGTCATCAGCCTTCGGACCCGACCGGATTATGAGCCGGTGTTGCATTTCGATGTGTACGGCACGATCGGCGCAATCTTCGACGGTGATGTCGAGAAGGCGGCCGGATACCTGGCCGAGCTCGGCGAACTGGCGAAGCCGTTCCGGGTACGGGTCGAGCACGTCATCGATGCCGGTAGCCGCGACGGGCAGATAG
The DNA here is from genome assembly GCA_036488285.1 of Jatrophihabitans sp. Lineage (GTDB taxonomy): Bacteria > Actinomycetota > Actinomycetes > Mycobacteriales > Jatrophihabitantaceae > Jatrophihabitans_A. Next base: position 7,025 of record DASXHV010000112.1, read on the forward strand.
CCAGCTCGGCTGCGCTTCGGGCCGCGCTGCGCAGGCGCGGCAGTGATGTGCAGATTGCGGTCGACGAGTGGTGCAACACCCTTGCCGACATCAAGCTCTTCGTCGAGGCAGGTAGTGCCGACATGATCCATGTCAAGACGCCGGACCTGGGTGGCATCAACAACACCATCGAGGCGCTGCTGCTTGTCAAGCGCAACGGGCTCGAGGCCTACTGCGGGGGAACCTGTAACGAGACCGACCGCTCAGCACAGGTCTCTGCGCATATCGCGATGGCGTGCGGCGCGGCGCAGATACTCGCCAAGCCTGGCATGGGCGTCGACGAAGGGATGATGATCGTCGGCAACGAGATGGCACGGGTGGCCAGCCTGGCCCGGGCCCGCGCGCGGACAGTGCCTGCATCTCCCGCCGGGCGCTCGAGATGAAGCCGTTGGAGGACATCCGCATTGTCGCGGTGGAGCAGTACGGCGCGGGACCGTTCGGCAGCGTGCAGCTGGCCGACCTCGGCGCCGAAGTCATCAAGATCGAAGATCCGGCGAGTGGTGGCGACGTCGGACGCTATGTGCCGCCGTTTCAGCAGGGTGAGGACAGCCTGTTCTTCGAGGCGTTCAACCGGAACAAGCGCAGCATCAGTCTCGATCTGACGACCGCGGACGGTCGCGCGGTTTTCGAGGACATCGTCCGCGTCAGCGACGTCGTCTACTCCAACCTGCGCGGCGATGTGCCCGCCAAGATCGGCATTACCTACGACGACCTCAAGCATCTCAATCGGCGCATCGTCTGTTGCGCACTGACCGGGTTCGGGATGACCGGCCCGCGATCGAGCGAGCCGGGATATGACTACACCCTGCAAGGCATATCGGGGTGGATGGACATCACCGGTGAACCGTCGGGGCCTCCCACGAAATCCGGACTGTCGTTGGTGGACTACTCGGGCGGCCTCGTCGCCGCGATCTCCGTTCTGGCCGGAGTGCATGCCGCGCGCCGTGACGACTGCGGGATGGATTGCGACGTCAGCCTTTTCGACACCGCGATCTCGATGTTGACCTATCCGGCGATCTGGAACCTCAACGGGGACTTCGAGCCGACCCGGACGCACCATTCGGCACATCCCTCGCTTGTCCCATTTCAGGCCTTCAAGGCCCGCGGAGGATGGATCGTGGTCGCCTGTCCGAAGGAAAAGTTCTGGCATCGGCTGGCGATCGCGGTGGGCCGGCCCGAGCTCGCTGCCGACGAGCGGTTTGCCACGTTCGCCGACCGGCGATCCAACGCCGACGAGCTGCTCGAGATCCTCGATGAAGTGTTCCTGTCCCGCACCGCCCCGGAATGGCTCGACGTCTTGCGGGCCGCGGGTGTCCCGTGCGGCCCGGTCAATACTGTCGCTCAGGCGTTGACCGATGAGCACACCGTCGCGCGCGGCATGGTGGTAGAGACCGAGCATCCGCGTTTCGGCACGGTCCGACAGGTGCGCAGCCCTGTCCGGGTGGGTCGGGACGAGCCCGAATATCGACGTGGCCCAGCCCGTCATGAGCACGCAGATGCAGTTCTCAGCGGTCTGCTCGGCTACGACGCCGACCGCATCGAGGCGCTCACGACCGGCGGGGCATTCGGCAGGGCCGACCGGTGATCGCTCGCAGCTACCTCTATGTCCCCGGTCATGTTCCTGGTGACTCAGGAGCACGGTTGAAACGTGCAGCAAGTCGGGGTGCCGACGCCGTCATCGCAGACCTCGAGGACTCCGTCGCGCCATCCCGCAAGGCCGATGCCGTCCACGCCGTTGCCGCGTGGCTGGCCGAGCGCAGTGACGACGGCGTGCAACGGTGGGTGCGCGTGAACGCTGGTCGGCGCGGCGTCGAGGATCTGCGCGCTGTATCCGGTCCCGCGCTGGACGGGATCGTGATTCCGAAGGTCATGACACCGGCCGATGTACAGCAGATCGCCAGCGCCTTACACGATTTAGAGCAAACCCAGCCGGCAGGCACCGGCGGTCGGATCGCAATCATGGTGCTGATCGAGACTGCCCGAGGCCTGCGCGATGTTGACAGCGTCGCCGCGCATCCGGCCGTGTGGGCGCTGCAGTTGGGCGAGTTGGACCTGGCCGCCGAATTGGGCCTTGTCCGAACTGCGCATGAGAGCGAACTCCTGTACGCCCGCTCGCGAGTAGTCACCGCCTCTGCCGCGGCAGGGCTGCAGCCGCCCGTCGCGGCGGTGTCTCCAGATTTCGTGGATCTGGATGGTTTCCAGGTGAGCACACAACACCTCAAGCAGCTCGGTTTCGTCGGGCGAGCGGTGATCCATCCGGCGCAGGTTCCGATCGCGCACGAGGTATTCACGCCCACCCGCGATGACGTCGAGGCGGCCCGCCGGACCTTCGCTGCCCACGAAGCCGCGCTGTCAGCAGGGATGGGCGTGACCGTGGACGAGCAGGGCCGGATGGTGGACGAGGCCGTCATCCGTACGAGCCGGCGAACGGTAACGCTGGCTCGGCGTCCGCACGAGGAAGGCGGGGTGATCTCATGACGTTGCAACCGGGTTGGCGCGGCCGGTTTTTCGAGGACTTCACCGTCGGGGACGTCTACCAGCACACGCTCGGTCGAACCGTGACCCAAACCGACAACGCGTGGTTCACCTTGCTCACCCAGAACACCGCGTCGCTGCACTTCGACCAGCACTATGCGTCGCAGACCGATTTCGGCAGACCGCTGGTGAACTCTGCGTTCACCATCGCACTCGTGACCGGGCAGAGCGTCAGTGACATCTCGCAGAACGTCATGGCCAACCTCGGCTGGGACGAGGTACGGCTACCCAATCCGCTCTTCGAGGGTGACACCGTCTACTCGATCTCAGAGGTCCTCAAAACCCGCTTGTCCTGTAGCCGGTACAACGTCGGTATCGTGACCGTTCGCACAACCGGGTACCAGCAGGACGGGATCCCAGTCATTACGTTCCGCCGCACCGTGATGGTGTACCGCCAAGACCGCGGGCCCTCGATTCCCCAAGTGCAGCTGAGGTCTAAGGACTCGGTCAACGATGCGAACTAGTGCCCGGCTGCGGTTGCTCGATGGCGATGCCGTCGCCCAACTGCTGACGCCCGACGAGGTCATGTCCGCGGTCCGGACGGCCTTCACCATGCATAGTCAGGGCGCCGGACGCGGGTTCTCGGTGGTCCGCGAGCGGTTGGGCGCGGACCGGGTCTTCGGCATCAAATCGGGCCACATCCCTGCGCAATCCGTGCTCGGCTTCAAAGCTGCTGGCTTCTGGCCTGGCAATCGCGGCCAGGGCGGTGACCCGCATCAGGCGACGATCATGCTGATCGACCCCGAGACTGGACGACCGACCTGCTTGCTAGATGGAAACGCCATTACCTCGATGCGTACCGGCGCGGCCGGCGGCCTTGGCGCAAGTCTGTTCTCCAGGACCGACAGCGAGCGGCTGTGCGTCTTCGGAACCGGGGTGCAGGCACGCGTCCAAGTACGATTTGCCTTGCGGTCAAGGCCTGCACTGCGCGAGGTCCGCTATGTCAGCTCAGACGGTTGCCCGCGGCCCGAGTTCGAGTCGCTGTTCGCCGAGGAGTGCGACATCAGCCATGCGCCGGACGCCGACGCCGCGGTTTCCGCGAGCGACATCATCATCACCGCGACCCCGGGCGGTGGACAGCTGTTTGCCGCCGACTCGGTTCGAGAAGGAACGCATCTGACCTGCGTCGGCGCTGACACCAAAGGCAAACGTGAACTGCCACCGGGGCTGATCGAAAGGTCCCGGGTGTTCGTGGATGACCTGCTACAGGCCAGCCAGCTCGGAGAATTGCAGTGGGCCACCCCGCCCACGCCTGCTGTCGAGATCGGCAGCGTGCTGGACCCTGACTTCGCCTTCCAGCGGACCGGCGACGACATCACGATTTTCGACGTGACCGGTCTTGCCTTGCAGGACCTGACCGTCTCCGCCGATCTTTACCAACGCGCGATCGCCGCCGATGTCGGGACAACGATCCCTTGGCCGTGGTGAATGCTGCGACCACACCAACGAAGCGAAAGAGTCTCCATGTCCCAAGCACCGACGTTTGAAGATGTCGAGAACGCATCGGTCCGACTCGCGCCGTACGCCTTCCGAACCCCGGTATTGCGGTCACGTCTGATCAACGAACAGCTCGGCGCCGATGTGGTGTTCAAATGCGAGAACTTCCAGCGCACCGGAGCCTTCAAGTTCCGCGGTGCGTTCAATGCGCTGTCTCAGTTCACCGCAGAGCAGCGCGGTGCCGGCGTCGTCGCATACTCCTCGGGCAATCACGCACAAGCCATCGCACTGGCCGCCAGCATCCTCGACATCCCAGCGACGATCGTCATGCCGCATGACGCCCCCACCGCGAAGGTGGCCGCCACCAAAGGGTATGGCGGTCAGGTTGTGAGCTATGACCGCTACACCGAGGATCGGGAAGAGATCGGCCGCACGGTGGCCGCCGAGCGTGGCCTCACTCTCATCCCGCCGTATGACCATCCCGACGTGATCGCCGGTCAGGGAACCGCCGCGCGGGAGCTCTACGAAGAAGTCGGCGATCTGGACGCCCTCTTCGTACCCCTTGGCGGCGGTGGTTTGCTTTCCGGCACAGCTCTTTCGACTCGGGCTCTGTCACCCAACTGCGAGCTCTATGGCGTTGAGCCCGAGGCAGGCAATGACGGGCAGCAATCATTTCGTCGTGGCTCCATCGTGCATATCGATACCCCGAGAACCATCGCCGACGGAGCGCAGACACAGCACCTCGGCGCCCACACGTTCGACATCATCCGTCGCGACGTCAATGACATCTTCACCGCGTCCGACGACGAGTTGATCCAGGTGATGCGGATCTTCGCCTCGGTGATGAAACTCGTGGTCGAGCCGACCGGCTGTCTCGGTCTCGCCGCCGTTCGCAGCCGCGCCAGCAGCTTGCGCGGGACGCGAGTCGGCGTCATCGTCAGCGGTGGCAACATAGACACCGACCGCCTCGCGACTTTGCTGAGCTCGTGACCGTCAAACCGATCCGTAAAGCGGCCATCGCCGTCCTGGCAACCGGGGGGACGATTGCGGGCGCCCGTTCCTCGGACAACGACAGCCACTACCGAGCGGCCAGCGTGGGCATCGAGGACTTGATCGCCACCGTTCCTGGGCTTGGCGCCCTGGTCGACGTCACGGGTGAGCAGATCCTTCAGATCGACTCGGTCAACATGGATGACCAGGGCATGCTCACCCTGGCTCGGCGAACGTCGCAGTTACTCGCCGCCGACGAGGTGGACGCGGTGGTCATCACCCATGGCACAGACACCCTCGAAGAGACTGCGTATTTCCTCCATCTCGCCCTGGACAGCAGCAAGCCGGTGATCGTCGTCGGATCCATGCGGCCACCGGACTCGCTGAGCGCCGACGGACCACGAAACCTTCGCCAAGCATGTGCAGTGGCAGCAAGCAGCCAGGCGAAGGGAATGGGTGTCCTGGTCGTCATGAACGACGAGATCCACACCGCGCGAGACGTCACCAAGGGCCACACGCTCAACGTCGCAGCGCTTGGATCGCCGCACGGTCCGCTCGGGTACATCGTCGGTGATTCACCGATCTTCTATCGCGCCCCCGTCCGCCCGCACACGTTGCACACACCCTTCGACCTCGCCGCGATGAACAGCCTTCCGCGGGTAGACATCGTGTATGCGTACGCCAACATGCCTACTACCGCTGTCGATGCTCTCGTTGCCTCCGGAACCGCCGCGATCATCCATGCCGGCATGGGAAACGGGTATGTATCCGACCACGTCAGCGATGCCCTCCGAGCCGCCCGCGCCGCCGGGGTGCACATCGTCCGCGCGAGCCGGACCGGCAATGGCGCCGTCGCTCGCAACGTTGCGGCGCCCGACGACGAGAACGGCTGGCTCGTTGTTGACGACCACAACC
>DASXHV010000151.1:0-12772 GCA_036488285.1 Jatrophihabitans sp.
AAGCGCGCCCAGCACGACATGGTGATCGTCGACACCGCGGGCCGGTTGGGTATCGACACCGAAATGATGGCGCAGGCCGCCGCGATCCGAGATGCGGTGCAGCCGAACGAAATCCTGTTCGTGGTCGATGCGATGGTCGGCCAGGACGCCGTCAACACCGCCGAAGCCTTCCGTGACGGGGTCGGCTTCAGCGGTGTGGTGCTGACCAAGCTCGATGGTGACGCCCGCGGTGGTGCCGCGCTGTCGGTCCGATACGTGACCGGCCAGCCGATCATGTTCGCCTCCAACGGTGAGAAGGTCGAGGACTTCGACGTCTTCCACCCGGACCGGATGGCCTCTCGCATCCTGGGCATGGGCGACATGCTGAGCTTGATCGAACAGGCCGAAAAGACGTTCGACTCCGACGAAGCCGAGCGGATGGCCGCCAAGATCACCAGCGGCAACCAGTTCACGCTCGAGGACTTCCTCGACCAGTTGCAGGCGATCCGCCGGATGGGCCCGATCGGCAATCTGCTCGGTATGTTGCCCGGGGCAGGTCAGATGAAGGAGGCCCTGGCCCAGGTCGATGACAAGGACCTGGACCGGACCGCCGCGATCATTCGCTCGATGACGCCGGCCGAGCGCACCGATCCGAAGCTGATCAACGGATCGCGGCGACTGCGGATCGCCAACGGATCTGGCGTGATGGTCAGTGAGGTCAACAGTCTGGTTGACCGTTTCTTCGAGGCTCGCAAGATGATGCAGCGGATGACCGGTGGGATGGGCATGCCCGGCGGCCGTCGAAATACCCGCGGTGCCAAGGGCAAGAAGGGCAAGGGCAAGAATCGTAAGGGCGGCGGTAAGGGCCCGACCCAGCCGAGGATGCCGGCCGGCTTCGGCGGCGGGATGCCCGGCGGGTTCCCCGGCATGCCTGCTGGTGGGCTGCCAGGCGCTCCAGAACTTCCGCCCGGCACCGATCTTCCGGACCTGTCAAAGCTCAAGTTCCCCAAGAGCTGATCTGCTGATCGGCGGGTGGACGCTATGGGTGCCTATCATTTGCGCGGCATTTTTCTGCCGGACGAGATCGAGCGGGATGCCTGGATCGTCGACGGGCGCCTGACGTTCTCCCCGGTCTCTGAGGCAGAAACGATCGCATCGGGCGGGTGGGTGTTGCCCGGGTTCGTCGACGCACACTGCCATCTCGGCATCTCTCCGCAAGGACACGTCCCGGACGAGGATGCCCAGGCAGCGCAGGCCATTCTCGATCGTGACGCCGGTGCACTGCTGCTGCGCGATGCGGGTTCGCCGGTCGACAACCGCAGCATCCAGCGGCGCGATGACCTGCCGCGCTTGGTCCGGGCGGGGCGGCACATCGCCCGGCCACACCGCTACATCCGCCATCTTGGTGTCGAGATCGAGCCTGAGGACCTGGTTGCCGAGGTCGAGAAGCAGGCTGGGCGCGGCGACGGATGGGTCAAGCTGGCAGCTGACTGGATCGATCGTTCGGTCGGCGACCTGGCGCCGGTATGGCCCGATGACGTATTGGCGGCCGCGATCGGGCGCGCGCACGAACTCGGCGTCCGGGTCGCGGCGCACGTCTTCGGCGAGGATGCGTTGCCCGGGCTGATCAAGGCCGGCCTGGATTCCATCGAACACGGCACCGGACTCAGCGGTGCATGGATCGACGAGGCGGCGCTGCGTGGCATCGCGGTGGTGCCGACCTTGATCAACATCGACACCTTCCCCCAAATCGCGGCCTCCGGCGAGGCGAAGTATCCGGTGTATGCGGCGCACATGCGCACCCTGTTCGCCACCTCTCGGCAGCGGATCCGCGACTGCTACGAGGCAGGTGTTCCGATCTACACCGGCACAGACGCGGGTGGCTCGCTGCTGCACGGCCTGGTGCGGGAGGAGATCACCGCGCTGGTAGAGGCAGGTATCCCGCAACCCGAGGTGATCGCGCAGGCATCCTGGCGGGCTCGGGAGTGGTTGGGCTTCCAGGGGCTGAACGAGGGCACCGAAGCTGACCTGATCGTCTTCGATGCCGATCCGCGCAGCGACCTCGGCACGCTGTACCGACCGCGCCGGATCGTGCTTCGTGGCCAGATCGTGGGCTGATCTGCCATGACCACCTTTCAGCGGCGGCGGGCGGTGGCAGTTCGGCGTTGGGCCATTGCGGTGGCCGTGTACCTGATCGCGGTGTTCCACCGAACCTCGCTCGGCGTTGCCGGCCTGCAGGCAAGCCAGCGTTTCGGGATCAGCCCGAGTCAGCTGAGCATCTTCGTGTTGTTGCAACTCGGGGTGTACGCCGCCATGCAGATCCCGACGGGCATCCTGGTGGACCGATACGGCCCGCGCAGGTTGTTGCTGGTCGCTGCCGGCACGATGGGTGTCGCGCAGATCCTGTTCGGTCTCGCCCACAGCTACCCACTCGCGCTGTTCGCGCGTGCGCTGCTGGGATGCGGTGATGCGCTCACTTTCGTCAGCGTGCTGCGTTTCGCCGCCAGCCAATTCGCTCCCAAGCGCTACCCGGTCATCGTCGCCATTACCGGCATGCTCGGTGCAGCTGGAAACGTGGCCGCGACACTGCCGCTGGCCTCGGCGTTGCATTCGCTTGGCTGGACGCCGACCTTCGTGGCTGCCGGAGCGCTGTCGGTCCTCAGCGGTGTCGGCGTCTATTTGGTGCTGCCCCGGTCAGCGCCGGTCGAGAAGCCGCCTCGAGAGCTGGCGGCGTTTGCCCAGGCCCTGAAAGGGGTTCGGCACCGGGTTTCCACCGCCTGGTCGATGGCCGGAACGCGCGCTGGGTTCTGGGTGCACTTCGCGTCCATGTCGACGTCGCTGACCTTCGCGGTGTTATGGGGCGTGCCATTCCTGGTCGAGGGGGAGGGCTTCAGCCGGAGCAATGCGAGCGCGGTACTGCTGGCCAGTGTTGTCGTGACGGTGGTTGCCAGCCCGGTCGTGGGCTTGCTGACCGCGCGCTACCCGGTGACTCGGGTTCCGCTCGCGATCGGCGTCTGCGCTGTCACGGTGGTCGGCTGGTTTGCGGTGCTGGCCGCGTTCTCCGGGCCGGTACCCCGCCCCTTGTTGATCACGCTGATCTTCGTCACGAGTCTGGGCGGTCCGGTTTCGGCTATCGGATTCGCGTTGGCGCGCGACTACAACGGCCCTGCGATCGTGGGCACCGCTACCGGCGTGGTCAACGTGGGCGGCTTCGTCGCCAGCGTGATCGGCTGTCTGGCCCTCGGTTGGACCTTGGACTGGGTGGGAGCGGTGGACCGGCATGCGTACCGGATCGCCTTCGCGGTTGCGGTCTCGGTCCAGGCGATCGGGTTGGTGCAAATGGTGCGCTGGTGGCTACATGCCCGGCACTCGGTGCTACGCCACCAGGACGCGGGGCATCCCACCCCGGTGTCGATCGTCCGGCACCGCTGGGACCTGACCAGATCCCGAGCACGCTGAACCGAACAACCACCCGATTGTGCAACATCCTCCGGCCGTGAACCGGACAACGTTGCACAATCGGGCGGTTTTCTGAGCGATTGGTCGCTCAGGCCGTCTCGCGCACGACGAGTTCGACGGGCAGTACGGTGGCCCGCCGCGGGTCTTGGCCACCGATACGTTCGAGCAGTCGCTCGGCCATGGTGCGGCCGAGTTCGAAGATCGGCTGCCGCACCGTCGTAAGCGGCGGATGCGCCAGCAAGGCCTCGCCGATGTCGTCGAAGCCGATGACAGCAATGTCGTCGAAGACTCGCCGGCCGGCTGCCTCGATCGCACGCATCGCACCGAGGGCGGTCAGATCCGAGGCGGCGAACACAGCATCGATCGTGGGGTCGGCCTGCAGCAGGGCCGCCATCGCCGCATATCCGCCGGCCGCGGTGAAGCGGCCGTCACGGATCACCCCGTCGTCGGGACGTAGGCCCGCTTCGGTGAGTGCGGAACGGTAACCGGCCAGACGATCCTGGCCGGCGCACATGTCCTGCGGTCCGGTGATGGTGGCGATCCGACGTCGACCCGTACCGATCAGATGTCGGGTCGCCAGTTCAGCACCGCCGACATTGTCCGAGTCGACGTAATACAAGCCCTCGCCAGCTACGAACGGTCGCCCGCTCAGCACTGTCGGCACACCCTGTGATTCCAATTCCTGAGGCAGCGCATCTTGGTCGTGCAAGGACAGCAGCAGGACGCCGTCCACGTGGCCGCCGGCGGCATAGTGCACGAAGCGACGATGCTCCGACTCGGTCGAGGCGACCGTGAACACCAACTGCACGTCTCGTTCGGCGACCGCAGCCTGAGCGCCGCGCAGCATGTTGAGGAAGAACGGGTCGGAAAACATCCGGTCCTCGCTCTCGGCAACCAGGAACGCCACCGAATCACTTCGGCCGGTTACCAGCGAACGGGCCGCCCGGTTCGGGGCGTAGGACACCTCTTCAGCCGCCGCGAGCACCGCCGCACGAGCACGCTCACTCACGTTCGCGGCACCGCGCAGCACCCGACTTGCGGTGGCGCGGGAGACCCCGGCTCGGGCCGCGACCGCCTCCAGGGTGGGCGGCGTGCGGGCCCCGGCCCCTGAGAACGTCACGTCATGCAGTCTGGCATGCAGCGGTTGTCGGGTCTCCCGGACAAATCGCTCGTTTGCACTGACCCTCATCACCGGCCGAGCGGGGTGCGACGAGGCTCAGGCGGGGGCGCCCGACGACGTCGCCAGAGCCCATGGTCGGCCAGTTGCGCAACGTCTGGCAGAATGGCGGGCTGAGTACCGGCCAGTCTGCGGACCCTCTCACCACAGACCGGCCAGTCCATCAGGATCAACACCACGGTGTTCCCCACCCACGGCGCTCTGGTCCGTCCCTGCACACAATGGAGCCTGAAAAGCCAGTGGCAACCAAGATCAAGCTCAGCCGTATCGGAAAGATGCGCGAGCCGCATTACCGCGTCGTCGTGGCCGATGCCCGCACCAAGCGTGACGGCCGGTCCATCGAGACCATCGGCGAGTACCACCCGAAGAACGACCCGTCGGTCATACGCATCGACGCCGATCGGGCCGCCTACTGGCTCAACGTCGGCGCCCAGCCGACCGAAGCCGTCACCGCCATCCTCAAGGTCACCGGTGACTGGCAGAAATTCAAGGGCCTGCCTGCTCCGGAGCCGATGAAGGTAGCCGCCCCGAAGGCAGACAAGCGCGCCCTCTTCGACGCTGCGCTCAAGGAATCCGAGGGCGAGCCGGCTATCGAGGCTACGACTCCGAAGAAGAGGGCCGCGCCGAAGAAGGCAGCCGACGCCCCAGCCGCCGAGGCGCCTGCCGCAGACGGTGGCAGCGATGCACCGGCGGCAGCAGCGGCCACCGCCGAGGCCGGCTCCGACGTGGCACCGGCAACCGAGGCCGCCGAAGCCTCCGCCACCGATGCCGGCTCTGAAGCGGCAGGCAGCTAAGTGCTTGAGGAAGCCCTCGAGCACCTGGTCCGTGGCATCGTCGATCATCCCGACGACGTCGTGGTCGATCTCATCGACAACCGTCGAGGCCGTCGACTGGAGGTCCGGGTGCATCCCGATGACCTCGGACGGGTGATCGGTCGCAACGGGCGTACTGCCAAGGCACTGCGCCAGGTCGTCAACGGAGTCGGCGGCAAGGGGATCCGCGTCGACGTCGTCGACACCGACGAGGCCCGCTGACCGCGACAGCCGATATGAACACTCCAATGCCGGCCGGCAGCGGTGATTCCTCCGAGCGGGGGCTCGTCGCTGTCGGCCGGATCGGTAAGGCGCACGGTATCCGCGGTGACGTCTTCGTCGAACCGTGGACCGACGATCCGGAGGACCGCTTCGCCGCAGGATCGGTGTTGGTCGCCGAGCCGGCCGAGCGCGGTCCGTTTACGGTCGAATCGTTGCGGGACCATTCCGGCAAGCTCGTCGTGCATTTCGCGGGGATCGACAGCCGTAACGCGGCTGAAGACATCCGGGGCACCATGCTCGTCATCGAAGCCGTCCAGCGTCCGCCCATCGACGATCCGGACGAGTTCTACGACACCGACCTGATCGGCCTGAACGCGCGAACGATCACCGGTGTCGGCCTCGGACCCGTCACCGACGTGCTGCATTCGGCGGCCGGAAGTTTGCTGTCCATCGACTACGCCGGACGCGAGGTGCTGGTGCCTTTCCTCAAGGCAATGGTTCCGGTGGTCGACCTGGCCGCAGGCATCGTGGAAGTGGATCCGCCTGGCGGGCTGTTCGACCTATGACGGGCTCGCCAGGCGCCGGATCGTCGGGCAGTGGATCGTCAGGCAGTGGATCGTCAGGCGGGCCATCGAGCGGGCCTGACCTTTCAGTCGACATCGTCACGATCTTTCCCGAATACCTCGCGCCGCTGCGGGAATCGCTGCTCGGAAAGGCGATCGACCGAGGTCAGGTGAGGCTGGCCGTGCACGACTTGCGGCGCTGGACGACTGACGTCCACAAGACCGTCGACGACACTCCGTATGGCGGCGGCCCGGGCATGGTGATGCTTCCCGAGCCATGGGGGCAAGCCATCGACGAGATCGCGCCGCCAACGGCGTCGAGTCAGCCTCGACTGATCATCCCGACCCCGACGGGGCGCCGGTTTGACCACTCGGTGGCCACCGAGCTGGCGGGCGAGCCATGGCTGCTGTTCGGCTGCGGGCGCTACGAGGGAATCGACGCCCGCGTCGCCGAGTACGCAGGACAGCGGATGCTCGTCGATGAGATCAGCCTCGGCGATTACGTGCTGTGCGGCGGAGAAGTTGCTGTGCTGGTGATCATGGAGGCGGTGGCCAGGCTGATTCCTGGCGTCCTCGGTAATGCCGCCTCAGCGATCGAGGACTCGTTCACCGACGCCGTCGACGGGCTGCTCGAGGCGCCCGCGTACACGAAACCGGCGCACTGGCGAGGCCTGGAAGTGCCGGAGATCCTGCTGTCAGGCAACCATGGCAAGATCGCCCAGTGGCGCAAGGAGCAATCGCTGGCCCGGACTCGCAAGCGTCGGCCTGACCTGCTCGATTCCTAGCCCGCGCACAGCGCCCGCGAGCGGCCCCGGTTTCTCATTTGGGTTGCCGATATGGCACCATCGTGAGGTTGCCTCGTGACGCGCCGGACACCGCCCTTGTATCAGGCTTTGTATCAGCGATGCTTGTATCAGCAACACAAGCAGCGCGGGCAGCATCAAAGACCGAACGACGCCGGACCGCTGTTTGGCGCGGGTACGACATGAAGGAAGCCGAGCCGAGATGAACACCCTGCAGACGCTGGACGCCGAGTCACTGCGCAGTGACGTGCCCGATTTCCGCGCTGGTGACACCCTCAAGGTGCACGTCCGCGTGGTGGAAGGCTCACGTTCACGTGTTCAGGTCTTCCAGGGGGTTGTGATCCGGCGCTCCGGTGGCGGCCTGCGCGAGACCTTCACGGTCCGCAAGATCAGCTTCGGTGTCGGCGTCGAGCGCACCTTCCCGGTGCACACCCCGGTCATCGACAAGATCGAGGTCGTCACCCGCGGCGACGTCCGGCGCGCGAAGCTCTACTACCTCCGAGACCTGCGTGGCAAGGCTGCGAAGATCAAGGAAAAGCGGGACACCGTCGCTCGCTGATCTTTCACACACCGCTGCTGGGGGTCAGGCTCTGACATGGGCGATGACCATTCCTCGCGGTCGCGATTCTGGGGTTCGGAGGAGCCGGAGATTCCTGGCGTGCAGAAGGATCCGGAGCGCCTGAGTTCCGAACAATCCGAAGAACCCGAACCCCCCGACCGTTCGAGTGTGAAGTTCGACCCGAAGCACCCGCTACGCCGAACCTATGTCGATGCCGACGGTGTCAAGCACAAGCTCAAGGCTTCCAAATGGGAGCTGCCGATCCTGATCGTCATAGCGGTCACGATCGCGGTGCTGCTCAAGACGTTCGTCATCCAGCCGTTCTACATCCCCTCTCAATCCATGGAGCAGACGCTGTACGGCTGCCCGGGCTGCCACGGCGACCGCATCCTGGTGTTCAAGCCCGTCTTCCAGGTTCGAGACCCGCACCCTGGTGACATCGTGGTGTTCAAGGCACCGGCGAGTTGGAACGAGGAACCGGCCGGCCAGAAGCTGTCCTCGAATCCGTTGGTGCATTCGGTGCAGTGGTTCGGCCAGCTCGTGGGCGTCATCCCCCCGAGCGAGAAAGACCTCGTCAAACGCGTAATCGCCACCGGCGGCCAGACCGTCAAGTGCTGTGACGACAACGGAAATGTTCAGATCTCCGACAACGGGCCGAGCGGTCCGTGGCGCAGTTTGAACGAGCCGTATGTGTTCGAACCGAGCCCCTGGACGAAATCCAAGACGCCCGGTGTGATCGCGCCCGGCGACACTCGCAGCTTCGGCCCGGTCACGGTGCCCAAGGGCCGGCTCTGGGTGATGGGCGATCATCGCAGTGACTCCGCCGACTCGCGCTACCACTGCGGCGACGGCGGCACCGGAGCAAACTGCGATCCGACCGGGAGCACGGTGGGCGTCAAGGATGTGATCGGCAAGGCGGTGGTGATCGCCTGGCCGCCGTCGAGATGGCGCACCCTCGGCACTCCGCCGACTTTCAAGGCGATGGGTCTGCCCGGGGCGGTGGCCTCGGTGACCGAGCCCGCACCAGCCGCGGCCTTGATCGGCGTGACCGCATTCGGAATTCGACGAAGACGTCGTCGACGACGCTGACTACTGTGCCGTGTTGTGACTGATCGACCGCGGCCGACGCTGCGCACAGCGGGCCGGGTGGTACTGCTCGACGCGGCTGACAGCGTGCTGCTCGTGCAGGAGCGGGAAGCCGAATCCGAGGTGCGCTGGCTGACGCCCGGGGGTGGTCTCGAAGCCGGCGAAACGCCGGCCGAGGCTGCGGTCCGCGAGCTGTACGAGGAAACCGGCATCGTGATTCGGCTGGCCCCGCAGGCCGCACCCTGGCACGTCGACCGCTACGTCTGGACGATTGCCGGCGAGCTCTACGACCAGACCAATCACTACTTTCTGGTCCGGTTGCCCGACCTGCATCGACCCGTCCGCCCGACTGCGCTCACCGAGCTCGAGCAGAGCATCGTGCTCGGATCGCGCTGGTGGACGATGGGCGACCTTGGCGCCACCGAGGACGCGATCTGGCCAGCCGAACTGCCCGTCCTGCTCGCCCGGGAGCTCGCGGCGTGATCGGCACTCAGCAACAGCCGATCCTTCGGATAGCCGGCCGGATCATCCTGCTGGATCCGGACCGCCATGTGTTGCTGCTCGAACATCGGATCGACCGCGCGGCTGCCGAGACTGTCTGGGCCACGCCCGGCGGCGGTCTCGAAGGCTCCGAGACCCCTGCCCAGGCCGCCCGCCGAGAGCTCAGCGAGGAATGCGGGATTGTTGTCGGGCTGGCAGACGATGAAGTCGCCGATCACACCGAGCGCCGCGTGATGTCCTTCGACCGCGTTGCCTACGATCAGACCGATTACTTCTACATCGTGCGAGTCGCCCAGCGACCTCAGATCGCTGTTGGCCACCGCACTGAGCTTGAGGAGTTGACCGTGCTCGGGCATCGCTGGTTCAGCGCGGAGGATCTGCGCGCGAGCACAACCCGATATGAGCCGACGCAGTTGATCGAACTGATCTCAGGGACGCAGCGATGACCCGGGTACCGCCGACCCTGCGGCTGGAGCGTGAGGCATGGCGGAGCGGGGCGGGCTTGCTCGTAGCGATCGATGAGGTCGGGCGTGGAGCGCTCGCCGGACCCGTCTCGGTCGGTGCCGTCCTGCTTGCGGCGGACACCCGACCGGCACCGTACGGCGTCGCGGATTCCAAGCTGTTGACACCGCCGGCCCGGCAGCGGCTGGTGCCTAGGATCAAACGGTGGGCGATGGATTGCGCTGTCGGACATGCCTCAGCCGCCGAAATAGACACGATCGGCATCATCAAGGCGCTTCGGCTGGCCGCCGAGCGTGCGGTCACGCAGCTCTCGATCAAGCCCGATTGGGTACTGCTGGACGGCAATCACGACTACCTGACGACCCGGGAGGAGCCGGGTTTGTTCGAGATCGTCGACATCGATCCGGATTCGGACCGCTGGCGTTGCCGGGTGCCGGTCAGAACCCTCATCAAGGGTGACCTGAAATGTTCTTCGATCGCCGCCGCGTCGGTGCTGGCAAAGACCGAACGGGACGGGATGTTGGTGGAATTGGCCCGCGACTATCCGCGGTACGGCTTCGAGATCAACAAGGCCTACGCGTCCCCCTACCACCTGGCTGCGCTGGAGGAGCACGGGCCGTCGGAGGTCCATCGCCGGTCCTGGAATCTGCGAAGGCCACCGGAGGAAGCTCTGATGGACGATGATGGTCAGATGTGGGTCGAAGAGGTGACTGTTTGATGAGCGCTTGGACGAGGAGCAGGGTAGATCTATGAGCGCCGAGGATCTCGAGAAGTACGAGACCGAGATGGAGCTGCAGCTCTATCGCGAATACAAGGACATCGTCAACCAGTTCAGCTTCGTCGTAGAGACCGAACGCCGTTTCTACCTGACCAACGATGTCCAGCTGATGCCGCGCAATGCCGACGGCGAGGTGTACTTCGAGGTCACGATGCGCGATGCCTGGGTCTGGGATATGTACCGGCCCGCTCGGTTCGTCAAGAACGTCCGGGTGCTGACCTTCAAGGATGTGAATATCGAGGAGCTCGACAAGCCGGATCTCGACCTGGCGGGCAAGGAGGGCTTCGGAGTCTGACCGGCGGCCTGTCAAATTGCTGTCCACAACGCGAAGGACCGTCCACAACTTGTCATCCTCACCCGGCGGTGCGCGATCCGTGCGGCAGCGTTGAGGCATGCACCTCAAGGACGCGCTGGGACATTATGGCGAGCGGGTCGCCGCCCGTTGCTTGACCGATGCGGGCCTGGTCGTGCTCGCCACGAATTGGCGATGTCCGCGTGGCGAGATCGACATCGTCGCTCGCGACGGGATGACGCTGGTCATCTGCGAGGTGAAGACCCGCTCTTCGATGACCTTCGGCGATCCGGCCGAGGCGGTCGGTCGGGTCAAGGCGAACCGGCTGCGCTCGCTGGGGTTGCAATGGTTGGCCGATCACCCCGGTAATTGGGATTCAGTGCGCTTTGACGTCGTCAGCGTGCTGCGCCGCGGCCAGGGCCCGGCCCAGGTCCGTCACCTGCGCGGAGCCTTCTGATGGCACTCGCCCGTACCTGGTCGGTCGCTCTGACAGGCGTTTCCGGTCGCCTGGTAGAGATCGAAGCCGATCTGTCAGCCGGTCTTCCGGGCCTGACCTTCACTGGACTTCCGGACGTCTCGGTCACCGAATCGCGTGACCGGGTCAGAGCCGCGGTGCTCAACTCCGGCTTCAACTGGCCGAACCAGCGCATCACGGTCGCGCTCCTGCCTGCTGACCTCCGCAAGAACGGCTCATCCTTCGACCTCGCACTCGCGTTGGCTGTGCTCGCCGCCCGGGTCACAAGTGGAGCCAGCCGCGATCACCGACCGTGGCTGGCTCGGCGAACTGGGTCTCGACGGCAGGCTGCGCGCCGTCCGCGGTGTGTTGCCTGCGGTGCTTGCTGCCCGAGATGCCGGCATCGAGCGCATCGTGGTGCCTGCGCCGAACGGTTCAGAGGCGGCTTTGGTCTCCGGAATCCAGGTCGAGATCGCGCGCTCGTTGGCCGAAGTCGTGCTGGCGCTGCGTGGCACCGGTCCAGCTCTCGGACCAGCCGTTGTGACGGCGGCGCAGGATTTCGACCCGTCCCCGGACCTGGCTGACGTCGTCGGCCAGCCGGTCGCGCGGCGGGCACTCGAGGTGGCCGCCGCCGGCGCCCATCACCTGCTCTTGAGCGGCTCTCCCGGCGCAGGCAAGACGATGCTCGCTGCGCGGCTGCCGGGCATCCTGCCCCGCCTTACCGATGAGGCGGCGCTGGAGGTGACAGCGGTGCACTCTGTGGCAGGCGTGTTGCCCGCCGGCCTGGGTCTGGTCCGCAGGCCGCCATTGCAGGCTCCGCATCACACCTGTTCGAGCGTCGCCCTGGTGGGGGGCGGCAGCGGAATGGCGCGACCAGGTGCCGCGTCGCTGGCGCATCACGGCGTACTGGTGCTGGACGAGGCGGCCGAATTCACACCCAAGGTGCTGGATTCGTTGCGACAGCCGCTCGAGTCCGGACGGATCGTGCTGCACCGCACCGGCGGTGCGGTGGAATATCCGGCCAGGTTCCAATTGGTGTTGGCCACCAACCCGTGCCCGTGCGGGGCACCCAAGCCTGTCAACTGCTCGTGTACGGCCGATGCTCGTCGCCGCTACCAGAACCGGTTGTCGGGGCCGTTGACCGATCGCATCGATCTGCAGATCGCGATCGAACCGGTGTCCAAGACGGATCTGATGGGGGACTGGGGCGCGGCGGAGAGCAGCGCCACCGTGGCGCACCGGGTGCTGGATGCTCGTGCAGCTGCTGGTGAGAGATGGCAGCGGCTGGGCTGGACCACGAGCGCGGAGGTACCCGGTCCGATCCTGCGAGCTAAACCCTGGCGCCCACCACCGGCGGCGATGGGACCGTTGATGAACGAATTCGATACCGGCAGGATCAGCGCCCGTGGGTGCGACCGAGTGCTCAAGCTCGCCTGGACTGTACACTGACAGACGTGAATACCTCAACCCGCGCCGCCATTTACGCCCGCGTGTCCCTGGACGCCACCGGCGAGGGGCTGGCCGTAGAACGTCAACAGGAAGCCTGCCAGGCGCTCGCCGTAGCGCGTGGCTGGACTGTCGTCGAGACGATCGTCGACAACTCGATCAGCGCGTACGGCCGAGTC
>DASXHV010000220.1:0-24958 GCA_036488285.1 Jatrophihabitans sp.
GTGGGCAGCCCTCTACGGGTCTGCCTTCATCCGTGTGGGCAGCCCTCTACGGGTCTGCCTTAATCTGCGTGGGCAGCCCTCTACGGGTCTGCCTCCATTCGTGTGGGCAGCCCTCTACGGGTCTGCCTTCATCCGTGTGGGCAGCCCTCTACGGGTCTGCCTCCATCCGTGTGGGCAGCCCTCTATCAGGCTGAAGATCGTCCGCCCGGAGCTGTCGATCTCGGCGGGATCGGTTGGATATCCCGCCGACCTCGCTCGGTCTGACAGTGAGCTAACGAGACGGCTGGCGGGACACGCGACTGGCGGGCACACCGATGGCGGGACGGAACAGACGTCCTAACCGGCGAGCGGCAGCCGGACTGTGAACTGGCAGCCATTTCCGACGTTGTGCACATCGACGCTGCCGTCGTGCGCAGAGACTATGCCACGGGTGATCGCCAGCCCGAGGCCCGCACCCCCGCCCAGTTCAGGCTGCGGAGTACGCGCCGCCTCGCCACGGAAACCAACGTCGAACACCCGGGCCAGGTCAGGCCCGGTGATCCCTCCGCACTCGTCTGTGACCGTCACTTCGGCCGTCGGGTGCTCCGTGTCCAGCCCGGCACGCAATCTGATCTCGACGGTGCCGCCCTCGCCGGTGTGCCGGATCGCATTAACCACCAGATTGGTCAATGCCCGGTTGAGCTCAGCCGAGTTTCCCTGTACCTCGGCAGCGATATCTGCCCTGCCGACCAAGAGCACACCCTGCAAAACCGCCACCGGTTCCAGGGCTGCGACACAGTCGGAAATCAGATCGTCCAGGCTGACGATGTCGATACGTGAACTTCGGGCCCCGGCCTGCAGCCTCGAGATCTCGAACAGGTCATCCACCATGCCAGCAAGTCGATCGACCTCGATACGGATCTGTTTGTGGTAGCGCTCCGGTGATGCCGCGACGCCGTCCTCCAACGCCTCAGCCATCGCCCGCAGGCCAGCCAGCGGAGTGCGCAGATCGTGTGAAACCCAGGCGACCAGCTCACGACGGGACGCCTCCAACGCCTGCTCTCGCTCGCGTGACTCGACCAGCGTCCGGGCGGCGCCATCGAGATCTGCCCGCAGTTGCTTCAGTTCGCCGGACAGCCGCCTTCCGTCGTCGGCAACCTTGCGGCCATGGCGAAGATCATCCAATGCGGCCCGGATCGACTTGCTGTCGCCAGCGAATCGCCGCGCGGATAACCCCGCCGCCGCAGCAGACAGGATGCCTGCGATCACCGCCACCGTGACGGTGGCGAACTCGTCGTCCATCGACAGGAACATCTCGCGAGTGCTGCCTACGATCGCGGTCACGGAGGCAGCAGTGGCTATCAGCGCCACCGAAATCAACACCCAGGACTGCGACCATCGGCGCAGCGGCAACGTCAGCAACCAGGCAACCCCTGCGCCCAGCATGCCCCACAGCAAGGCGGTCACGACGATGTCGATCATGTGGGTCATACGCCGGCTTCCATCCGGTACCCAACGCCCCACACCGTCTGGATGAGCATCGGATGCTTCGGGTCGTCTTCGATCTTCTCCCGCACTCGGCGCACATGCACGGTGACAGTGGACTCGTCGCCGAACGTCCAGCCCCAGACCGCGGCCATCAATTCGGTGCGGGTGAATGCGCGGCCCGGCTGCGACATCAGGTACGCCAGCAGATCCATCTCGCGGACCGTCAGGCTGAGTTCCACGTCGTTCTTGCAGGCGCGCCGAGCGGCGGTATCGACTGTCAACGGTCCGAGCTTGAGAATCGCGGACGGTGCAAGGACGATCTTCGCTCTGCGTAGCACCGATTCGACTCGCAGCACCAGTTCGCGCGGCGAGAACGGCTTGGTCACGTAGTCATCGGCACCGACCTCGAGACCCGCGATCCGATCCTCTTCCTGAGCCAGTGCAGTCAGCATGATGACTGGCTTGTCGGGGTGAGAGTTGCGCAGCCGGCGGCACACCTCGATGCCATCGATGCCGGGCAACATCAGATCCAAAATCACCAGATCGATCGAGTCGACCTCCGGTGAGCCGAGCAAAGCCGCGGCGGCGGCTCCGTCGGTCAGCGCCGAAGTTCGGTGGCCCGAGCGTTCGAGGTAGCTGACGACAACCTCGGATACCGTCGGATCGTCCTCGACCACGAGTACATGCGCCACTGGGCAAGTCTAGGACCGCTCACCGAAGCGGTTCACCAGCTAGCGCATCGTTCCGTGCTCTGTAATGGCTCCCCGATCCCTTTGTCCCTACGGTGGGTTTGTGATTGACGTGATCCTGCCCTGCTTGAACGAAGCCACCGCTCTGCCCTGGGTGCTGGACCGGATCGATGGCGAGCTGGGAGCGATCGTGGTCGATAACGGCAGCACCGATGCGAGCCCGAAGATCGCGGCCGAACATGGTGCACATGTCGTGCATTGCGCGATACGTGGCTACGGTGCGGCCTGTCATGCCGGCTTGCTCGCCGCGTCGGCTGATTTCGTCGCGTTCTGCGACTGCGATTGCTCAATCGACCCGGCGATTATCACCAACCTCGCGGCTCCAGTCATCGCCGGTTCCACGGACCTGGTGGTGGGCAGACGCCGACCGGAGCGGTTCACGGCGTGGCCCGTGCATGCCCGACTCGCCAACGTAGCGCTGGCGTGGCAACTTCGACGACTGACCGGTGCACCGGTGTACGACGTGGGCCCGCTGCGCATCGCGCGCCGCCAATCGCTGATCGATCTCGACCAACAGGACCGGCGCAGCGGCTACCCGTTGGAGACTGTGCTCTTGGCAGCGAAGGCAGGTTGGCAGATCGAGCAGGCCGACATCGGCTACCGACCCCGGGACGGACGATCGAAGGTGACCGGCACGATGCGCGGCAGCCTGCAGGCCGTCCGGGATATGTCGGCGGCGCTGGCCCGGTGATCCAGACCGTCGTCGTGATCGCCAAGCGGCCGGTCCCGGGCAAGGTCAAGACCAGACTGATCGGTCAGTTCACCGCCGAACAAGCCTGCGACCTGGCGGCAGCTGCGCTGCAGGACACTCTCGACGCAGCCGAGACAATGCCTTGTGCGACAAGGGTGTTATTGCTCAGCGGTAGATCAGGCGGTATCGCCGGCCCCGGCTGGCGGGTCGTCACACAGGCTCGCGGCGGCCTCGATCGGCGGTTGGCGGCCGGCTTCGCGCAACTGGACGTGGGACCAGCCTTCCTGGTCGGGATGGACACTCCGCAGCTGCGCGCCGAGCACCTGAGCTTCGATCCGGACCGGTACGACGCCTGCCTCGGGCCGGCAGCCGACGGTGGTTACTGGGCCATCGGCTTTGCCGATCCGAGGATGGCGGCAGGCACGATCCGGGGCGTCCCGATGTCGACCGCTGAGACCGGCGCCGTTCAGTTGCACCGGCTGCGCCAAGCCGGCCTTCGTGTTCAGCTACTCGCCGAACTCACCGACGTCGATACCCCGGTCGAGGCCGAACGGGTGGCGCGCGCGGATCCGGACACCAGATTCGCTCGATGCTGGCGAGGACATGCCGAATCGACGCTGCGGCGGCGGGACGGCCACCGATGACCGTTACGACTGTCACGCCGTATGAGCACGCGCTCTCGAACGCCCGGCCGCTGAACCTGATCGCAGCCGACGGACGCGTGGTCCCGCTCGCCATTCGCCGCTACCTCGACAGCGCAGATGACGATGATGCCACCGTCCTGCAGCGATGTACCGGCCCGGTACTTGACGTCGGCTGCGGTCCTGGCAGGATCGCGCATGCCATTGCTGCACAAGGGATTCCCGTCCTGGGTGTGGATGTAGCGGGGGTTGCTGTTGCGCTGACCCAGCGGCGCGGCGCCGCTGCGTTGCGGCGCAGCGTCTTCGATCGGGTACCGGGCGAAGGACGCTGGCCAACCGTGCTGGTCCTGGACGGCAACATCGGAATCGATGGTGACGTTGCCAGCCTTTTGACCCGCCTCATCAGACTTGTCGCCCCCGGAGGCAGGCTGATCGTGGAGACATCTACCGATGTGACGCCGACCGACGAGGTGTTGTCAGTGCGCTTCGAAGTCGAGGGCTGTCCGGCCGGAGATGCCTTCGATTGGGCGGTGGTGGACGCGGCGGCGCTCGCCGGGTACGGGCGGCGATGCGGTCTGGCGACAACCGATCAATGGTCGGCCGGTAGCCGGCACTTCGTCCTGTTCGAACGCAGCACCGCGATGCCGTAAGAGATCGCGGTGCCGATCGTGACCAGGGCGAGAATCAGGAGCAAGTTCGCCCGGTAGTTCTGCTGCAACAGAGTCAATGCCGCACTGCCGTTCTTGCCCTTGCGCCAGATCAGCAGTACCCCGACCGAACTGATCAGACCGCCGACCACCAGGCCGCCCTGCACGAACACCCTGGCGCGCGGCGGCACGACCTTTGCAAGGAGCACGCCGATGGCTATGACGACCGGCGCAATGATGCCGTCGTGCACGATGAGCGCTCCGATCAGCCACTCTCCGAGCGCGACCGGATGCGTGTGGCGCTGGTCCTGCAGGATCCGCAGCACCCCGTATCCAAGGACGAGAATGCCGACCACGCCAAGGGAAACTCGAATCAGCCGGTCGCTGCGATGCTGACTCATGACCGCAACTCGATGCGGGTGAGCCACTTCGTCTGAAGGACGCCCGCCCGGTCGGGGGCTATCAATCGCAGCGGGTAACCGTGGTCCAGACTCAGGCGTTCACCGTTGAGGTGCGTTGCCAGCACCGCGTGCTCAAGTTGGGTTCCGGTCAGGTGCGACGAGCTGTAGCCGCCCTGCTGCAAGGACACCACGGTGACCATCGACTCAGCTGAACCACCTGCCTGTTCGACAAGGTCGAGCAATCCCGGTCCGCGCCAGCGTGCCGACCGGCTCCAGCCCTCGACGCAGGCGATCGGCAGGGTTGTCTCAACGGTCGGCAACGCCTCGAGCTCGGCCAGGCTCATCGTGAGGGGCCTGGGCCCCTCGACGGTGAACCGGTACTGCGGTGATCTCGCGGCGGTCGAGACTCTCGCGTCCTGCGCAGTGACATTGATCGGCAGTTCCTGGGGCCCGTTCTTCGGTTGCCGGGGCGCCAGCAGGTCAACGGATTCCAGCGGCGGCAGCACCTGTCCGACAGTGGTCGCGGCCACCACGCCGACACCCACCGTTGCGGCGATCAGGACGCCACGGCGACTCGGGCCACTGACGGGCCCCGATGAGGTTGGTTTCCAGATCGGAGTGGCCAGACCCTCGCGAATCGCCGGCAATTGAACAGCGATGTGTAACAGCAAGGAACCGATGATGACGAAACTCAACCAATAGTGGACGATCTTGAAGTCCCAGTGCCACGGATAGAACTGCAACACATTGAAGAACCCGGTGACCAGCTGCAGGACTGACGCGGATACCAGCACCGCGATCGACAGCCGTTCTAGGGCATGGGTCAGCGAGCGCACCCCGGGCCAGCTGAACAGCCGGTGATACACCGACCACAGCTTGACCAGGATCAGCGGGATGCAGGCGATCCCGGTGATGACGTGTACGCCCTGCGTCAAGCGGTAGCCCCACAGCGGTGCGGCCGGGATCGGCAGCCAACGCCATGGCGTGTACTGGTAATGGCTGAGCAGGCCGGTGGCGAAGCAGACCGTGAACGCGATGCCCAGCACCCGACCGACCCGAGCGGTCACGGCTGTCGAACGTAGCGATGACGAGAACCTAGGCCAGAACGGCGGTTTCTCGGTAAACACACGTGACAGCGGCGTGGGCACGTAGCAAGTGTCGGGCCTACGCGGGGCGGAAAACGTTACAGGCCACGAAACAGCTGCGAGATGTCACAGCGGGCACGCCTCGGGCTGCGATGCTGGAGCCGTGGCCAGTCCTCGATCGTCGCCGCGGGCCGTATCAGCTTTGATCGCGCTGCTGGCGATCCAGGCCGCACTGATCGTCGCGTTCACCAACCCGTTGCACGCGTTCCGTCCGGTAATCGCGTTTCAGATCCCGGGATTCGCGTTGTCCCTGGTAGCGGTCCTACTCGTGAAGAAGGCGCGATTGTCACATCGAGCAACGTCCTGGCTGCTGTTAGGTGGCTGCCTGGCGTTGCAGGTGGCAGCGTTGCTCGCGCCCCCGGTAAGCAGTGACGACGACTACCGCTACGCGTGGGATGCCACCGTGCAACTGCACGGGATCGACCCATATCGCTACGCCCCGAACGATCCGGCGCTGACAGGGCTGCGCAACCCGTTCGAATTTCCACAACGTGATCCGTGCTCGCGGCCGGTACCCGGCGGCTGCACTCTGATCAACCGCTCGAGCGTGCACACGATCTATCCACCGGTTGCCGAGGGCGCGTTTACGCTTGCCAGGCTGGTGTCATTCGGCGGCCGAGGTGGGCATCGTCCGATGCAGGTGGCAGCGTTGCTCGGCGTGCTGGCCACAACCGCCTTACTGATCAAGGCTGCTGCCGATCGACATCGACCCGGGTGGCCGGTCGCGATCTGGGCGTGGAGTCCGATTGTCGCGGTTGAGGCGTCGAACAACGCGCACATCGAATGGCTTGCGGTGCTTACGTCAGTGGCCGGCCTTGTCGCGTTGCGATCGGGGCGGCAGTTCGGCGC
This sequence comes from Jatrophihabitans sp., assembly GCA_036488285.1. GTDB lineage: Bacteria > Actinomycetota > Actinomycetes > Mycobacteriales > Jatrophihabitantaceae > Jatrophihabitans_A. Next base: position 6,591 of record DASXHV010000220.1, read on the forward strand.
GGGCCTGCTGATCGGCGCGGCGATTGCGACGAAGCTGTACCCGGGTCTGCTGCTGGTCACGGCCGGACGACGCGGCTGGCGGATCATCGTGGCGGCGTTAGGGCTGCTGGCATTGGGGTATCTGCCGCATGTGCTCGCTGTCGGGCCGGCCGTGATCGGCTATCTGCCCGGCTACCTCCGCGAGGAGGACTACGCGTCGGGCAGCCGGTACGTGCTGCTGAATTCCATCGTGGGGGAGTCGGCGAGCTGGCTGGCGCCGTTGATCTTGGTTGCGATACTGGCCGTGTTGTGGTGGCGGGCTGAGCCAATGAGGCCGGAGCTGACCGCATTGCACGCGATGGGGGCCTACCTGCTGATCATAACCCCGCATTACGCCTGGTACGGCCTGATCCTGATCGGCCTCGCCGCGCTGGTCGCCCGTCCGGAATGGCTGTTGGTGGCTGCCGCGCCGAGCTTGTTGTACATGGCGACGGACATCCATCTCCACGATCGCCCGGCGGCGTGGCTCGGATTCGGTCTCGGCGGGGTGCTCGTGTTGGCGGTCAGTGCCAGACGGCGGCACGCCATGCGCCGGGTCCTGGCTGGATCATCCGGCGCATTCGAAGGGACGGGTCTGCCCAGCCACCAGAGCGCGTGACAGCTCCGGATTCCACTGATCCGGATTGGGAAATCGCGTTCAGCACCACCGTGAGGGCGGCGACCTCCTCCGGAGTCGGGTTGCCGGACACGATTCGCAATATGGGTCGCTCGTCGGCAGCGCCGTCGCTCATAGCGGGATGTTCCCGTGCTTCTTCGGCGGCAGCGATTCCCGCTTCGTGCGCAGGATCCGCAGCGACCGCACGACCGCCGAGCGAGTCTGGGACGGCGGGATCACGTTGTCGACGTAGCCGCGTTCAGCCGCGACGTAGGGATTCACCAGGGTGTCCTCGTACTCCGCGACGAGTTCAGCGCGCCGGGTCTCCTGCGCTTGCGGATCATCGGCCAGCTTCTGCAAGCTCCTGCGATACAGGATGTTCGCCGCACCTTGTGCGCCCATCACTGCGATCTGCGCGGTCGGCCAGGCCAGATTGATATCAGCGCCGAGGTGCTTGGACCCCATCACGTCGTACGCCCCACCGAAGGCCTTGCGGGTGATCACGGTTATCTTCGGGACAGTCGCTTCGGCGTAGGCGTAGATGAGCTTGGCACCACGCCGGATGATGCCCTGCCATTCCTGATCTGTCCCGGGTAGGAAGCCGGGCACGTCCACCAGGGTCAGAACCGGGATGTTGAACGCGTCGCAGGTCCGGACGAACCGCGCTGCCTTCTCGGATGCGTCGATGTCCAGGCAACCGGCGAACTGCAGCGGCTGGTTGCCGACCACACCGATCGGTTGGCCTTCGACACGGGCGAATCCGCAGATGATGTTGGGCGCGAACAGCGCGTGTACCTCGAGGAATTCCTCGTCGTCGACGATGTGCTCGATGACGGTGTGCATGTCGTAGGGCTGGTTGGCCGAATCCGGCATGAAAGTGTCGAGGAACTCGTCCTCTGCGCTGACTGCGAGATCGTGCGATGCCTCGAAAATTGGCGCCGGGTCCAGGTTGTTCGACGGCAGGTAGGACAACAGCGCCTTGACGTAGTCGATCGCGTCCTGCTCATCCGAGCCGAGGTAGTGCGCGTTGCCGGACTTCTCGTTGTGCACCCGTGCGCCGCCGAGTTCCTCCATGCTCACGTCCTCGCCGGTGACGGTCTTGATCACGTCGGGTCCGGTTATGAACATCTGCGAGGTTTTGTCGACCATGACCACGAAGTCGGTCAACGCGGGGGAGTAGACGTGACCGCCGGCAGCGGCACCCATGATGAGCGAAATCTGCGGGATGACGCCGGATGCCTGGACGTTGTTGTAGAAGATCTCGCCGTACAGGCCAAGGGAAACCACGCCCTCCTGGATGCGGGCGCCACCGCCTTCGTTGATGCCGACCAGCGGGTAGCCAGTTTTCATAGCGAACTTCTGAACTTTTACGATCTTCTCGCCGTACACCTGGCCGAGTGCGCCCCCGAAGATGGTGACGTCCTGGCTGAACACGCATACCGGGCGCCCGTCGACAGTGCCGTGTCCGGTGACCACGCCGTCGCCGTAGGGTCGGTTCTTTTCCAGTCCGAACATCGTGGAGCGATGCCGCGCCAGCTCGTCGAATTCGACGAAGGAGCCGGCGTCCATCAGCATCTCAACGCGCTCCCGGGCGGTCTTCTTGCCCTTGGCGTGCTGCTTCTCGACTGCGCGTGCCGAGCCGGCATGCACGGCCTCGTCGAAGCGACGTTCGAGCTCGGCAAGCTTGCCTGCCGTGGTGTGCGGATCGGGTTCCGGCGTGGGCGGGACGGACTCGGCGCTCATAGCCAGTGACCATAACCCGGTCACGGCCGCGGCGGCCGCCCGAGTGACGGAGGTATCGGTGTCCGAAGGGTGCGATATCGGGACAGTGGCAGGATGTCCGGGTGGACATAGCGACATCCAGGCAACCGATCGATTCCGCTGCTGTAGCGCGACGGCTCAACGGTTCCTGGCAGGTCCGCGGGGTGCCGCAGACGGCTTCGACGAACGCTGATCTGCTGGTAGCAGCGCGGGCCGGCGCCCCAGACCGGACCGTGCTCGTCGCGGAATTCCAGCACGGCGGGCGTGGCCGGCTTGGCCGCAGCTGGTCGTCGCCGCCCGGTGCGGGCATGACCGTGTCCGTGCTGGTGCGCCCTGCGGTTCCGCTCAGCCGATGGAGCTGGCTGCCGTTGCTGGCAGGTGTTGCGTTGCTGGGCACGGTGGGCGGCGATGCGCGCCTCAAGTGGCCGAACGATCTGCTACTCGGTCCTGACGGCCGCAAGGTGGCGGGCATCCTGGTCCAGATCGATGACGCGGCCGCCCCAGGCAGCTCTGAGGGACGCACGGACGAGCGCTCGGATGGATACGGCAGCGGCCCCGCTGCTGTCGTGGGGATCGGCCTGAACGTGTCCACCACCACCGACGAGCTACCGGTGCCGACCGCGACATCCCTTATGCTGCAAGGTAATTCGCAATTGGATCGGAACGGGCTAATGGTCGAACTGTTGTCGAGATTCGGGCAACTGTACGACGCCTGGGTCGCCGCAGCCGGCGATGCGACAACGAGCGGCCTGGCTGCGACATACCGGCAACATTGCGCCACCATCGACGTGCAGGTGGCCGTTGACCTGCCAGCCGGCCCGATCCAAGGCACTGCGGTCGGAATCGACGAGTCCGGACGCCTCCTGGTGAGCGTGGCCGGGAACGACCCGATCGCGGTCGCCGCCGGGGACGTCACCCACCTGCACACGATTTCTCGCTAACCTCAAGCACGGAGTCTCGGGCCGGTCCGGGGCGTGAGGAGCATCAGGTGTCATTCCCCGAGAAGTTGATGGCCGACGACGAGGACGTCGTCGAACACCTCCATCCGCACTGGATCACGCTGGTCGGCCCGGTCGTGGCGTTCCTGTTGATCTGTGGCCTATCTGGCCTGGGTTTCGCCTTTCTCCCGGACTCCGCCAAGCATCATGGCGAGCACCAGTTCCTGTTGTACGCGATCATCGTCGTCGCGCTGCTGCTGATCATCTGGCAGGTACTTGTTCCCGTCATCAGATGGCGCAGCACCCACTATGTGATCACCACGCACCGCGTCCTGATTCGCCGCGGCGTACTCAAACACGTCGGGCGCGACATCACCCTCGGACGAATCAGCGACGTGTCCTACGAGCAGTCGCTCTGGGACCGGATCGTCGGTGCAGGCTCGCTGACCATCGAGTCAGCCGGCGAACAGGGCCAGGAAACGCTCATCAACGTCCCACATGCCGATCACGCACAGCAGACGCTGAACCGGCTGATCGAAAACGATTCGGTACGCCGCTCACAGCCATACGGCGGAGCTGGTCCGCAGTACGGCCAGCCGGGGGGATATCCCGCGCAGCAGCAAAACCCTGCGCAGGGTCAGTACCCGCCGGGCCAGCAGTTCCCGCCGGGCCAGCAGTACCCGGCGGGCGAGCAATACCCACCGGGCGAGCAGTACCCGCCGACTCAGCAGTACCCGCCGGGCCAGCCGCCCTACAACCCTCAGGGCTGAGGGCTAGCTGCGCTGAGGCCCAGACGGTCCCTGTCCTGACGGCGGCCCTGACGGCTTCGACGTTGCAGGTGCGGGTTGCTTGCCATCGCTCGGCTTGCCGTCGCCCTCCGTTGCCGGAGTGCCGACGGCCTTAGGCGCCCCAGGCTTAGCTGCCTGCTGTGCCGCCGCTTGCTGTGCCGTTCCCTGCTGTGCGGTCGCCTGCTGCTGCGGCGCTGCAGGCTTCTTCGACTGCTCAGCCGTAGGCTCCGGATCGTTCAACGGGATATTGGCCGGCGTGGTGCCGGACAGCGTTGCGAGCATCTGCCGGACATTCGTGAGCTGGGAGTTGATGCTGTCTCGGCGCTGAGTCGCGGCCGAAAGCTCTCGGTCGGACTCGGTTCGAATCCGATCTGCGCGTGCCCGCGCCTCGGCCAGGATCTGCTCGGCCTTCTGCTCGGCTTCCTGTAGTAGCCGACTGGACTTCAGTGTCGACTCAGCGTGTGCCCGTTCGGCTTCGCCGCGCAATTGGGCGCCGTGCTCCTGCGCGGCCTTCAACTGCCGTTCAGCCAACGAGGTGTGCTCGCGGAAATCGTGCTCGGCCTTCTGCCTGCGTTCGGCCAGGGTCTGCTCGAAGTCAGCGGCGGCCTGGGCGGCCTGGGCACGCTGCTGCTCATAGACCGCCTCGGCCTCCTCGCGGCGGGCCGAGGAATGCCGGTCAGCCTCGTCGAGCAGCTGATCGGCACCGCGCTTGGCTTCCTCGACGATGCGAGCGGCCTCAGCCTCGGACGCGCTTCGGGTCTCGACCGCATAGCGCTCGGCGTCGGTGCGCAACTTGCTGTTGGACGCCTCGAGCTCGCGGAGCTTCTTCGAGATCTCGGCATCTGCGTTCGCCCGAATTTCCTTGGCCTCTTCGTCGGCCAGGCTCAGGATCTGAGTGATCCGGGCACCGAAATCGGCATAGCTCGGCTGGGCGGGTTTGACGTTGGCCTGCCTCCTGGACGCAGCTTCCGAGGCCTTGAGCGCCTCGATCTGATGCGCGAGTTCAGCGCTCTGACTGTGGGCGGCCTGCGTCGCGTCGGTCAGCTGGCGCAGCCGCATGTCAACCTCGGCTGGGTCATATCCACGCAGTACGGTCCGGAAACTGGGAATGTTGTCAGTCATTCGCTTCTCATCATCTCGTGGAGGGTGAACGGTTCGTCATCATCGTCGTCTTCATTTTCATAGGTTCCAGCTGCCGTCCGGCCATAGTGGTCCACCGCTTGGGGCCTCGCCTCCGGAGCACGCTCGGGTTCTGTGGTTTCCAGGGCCGGCTCCCGTTCGCGTTCATTCAACCGCTCGGCCTGTTCCGGTTCGGTCAATTCTTCGGCTGGTTCCGGATTGTTCATCTGCTCAGCGTGTTCTGGCTCGTGCTCGGAGACGGCAAGGGCCTCGATCACGCCGGAGAGCTGGCCTAGTTCGACTGCGATGGCGTTTCGTCGCTTGGCCAAGCTAGCCACCTCGGCGCGAGCGTCGGTCAGCAGCTGACGGGCTCGGCTGCGTAGCTCGTCGGCCTCCGAACGAGCCTCGTCGATGAGCTTCATGGACTCGGCCCGGGTCACCCGCCGCTGTTCCTGAAGATCCCGCTGGGACCGTCCGACGTCGGTCGCGACCCGTTCCCGCAACGCGCGGGCACCGGCCTCGGCCTCGGCCAGCCGCCGGTCGGCCCGCGCGATGTTGCTCGCCGCGGCTTCCTCGGCATCGGCCAGGATCTGGGCGGCCTCCGTCTCGGATCTGCGACGCGCCTGGTCAGCTTCTGCGCTGGTTTTCTCCAGCAACTTCTCGGCCTGCTGGGTGGTGAGCGCGGCCTGCCGCTCAGCGGTCATCAGGCGGGAACTGGCCGTCTCGTGAGCGGAGTTGAGCAGCTCGGTCAGCTTGGCCCGTACCTGGCTGATGGATTCGGTCGCCTGCCGGTGACCAGCGCTGCGGGTTCGACGCGCCTCGGCCTCTGCAGCGGACACCAGGCCGGCGATCACGGTGTTGGCCCAGGCAGTCTGCTCGGCGGCGGCAGCCAGTTCGCGGGCGGCGTCGGCGCGAGTCCGCTCGATCAGCAGACGGGATTGCTCGGCGGCAGCGGCCCGCTCCGCTGCGGTCTCGGTCTCGCTGAGCGCTCGGATCCGCGCGGCTTCGGCGAGCACCTGCCGGGCACGCTCCTCGGCCTCGGCGTGGCGTTGGGCCGTCTTCCGTTCGGCGTCCACCGCGAGCCGAGCGAGCTGGTCTTCGAGTTCGGTGCGCCGACGTCGGTGTTCTGCTTGCTGTTCGGTGCGGCGTTGTTCGAGTTCGGTCAACAGCTCGGCATGGAGCTGCTCGGCGTGCTGATGCGCGCCGGCGAGGACCTCGTCGGCTTGGTCGCGTAGCGACTTCGCGGTTGCCCGCGCCGACTCCCGATGTTCGTCGGCGTCGGCTTCGGCCTCGGCCATCAGCTCGTCGGATGCTCGCTCCGCGGCGCCTGAGACGAGCATCGCCTGCTCGGCGGCGTCGGCGATCAGAGACTGGGCTTCGGCTTGGGCTTCCTGCAATCTCGAGCTGGCAGCGGCCTGCTTGTGACTGGCCGCAACCAGCGCGTCGTTGGCTGCTTCGCGTAGCGCAGGCAGCTCGCCGCGGATCTGTTCGGCTTCGGCCCGGGCCTCGTACAAAATCCGTTGGCTCTCGGCCTGCAGTTCGGCTGCTGCAGCCTGCGCCTCGGCGACAACCCGGTCGGCATGCGCTTGTGCGCGCGCTAACAACTGGACGGCCGCCGACGGCGTGGCCGCGGAAACGTCCGGTGCGGGGGTAGCTGTCCCGGCGGCAACTGGCGTCGGGCCGTCCCGGGGCTGGTCGTAGCCGGGATTGCCCTGCACGAGGTCCATCGTCCCAGATCCTATTGGCACTGTGTAGGTATCGACTTAAGAAGTGGTGAAATCGGGGCATTGACCCCGTCCTGAGCATCGTCAGCTGCCCGCTGCACGAGATTAGCCCGTCGGAGCAGCCGCGAACTCTTTCGTGACCGGGAACGTTGGCGGCATATGAGGACGCTGCTGGCACGGCCGGGTCGTCAGGTGCCGGCTGCACTCGCCGTCATGTTCGGCCTGCTGTTGTTGCTGGTGTCCTCGACGGCCCATCCGGCTGCTGCGGCGCAATACCCGGCTGCGCGTCCGACCGTGCATCTGGTTGCCCTCGATCACGAGACAGCGATCCTGGTGGTTCGGCACGCCGACACGAAGGCCGCCCGGCAGCAGGCGGCATCCTCGCCAGATCTATTGGATCGCGCGGCATTCGGGTACCCGATTTCCGGCACAACGGCCGTGGCACCGCGTCACGAGCAGGACCGGTGCGGCAGCGACGCCGTGGATGTGGCCCGGCCACGGGCACCGCCCGCTTGAGGTGAGCACCTAGTCCCGATCCGCAGCACAACCGGGCGACCACCGGTCGCATCGGGAGTTTGCGGTCACCTCAGCGAGGAGATCATTGTGATGTCCAGATCTACCCACCGCCCAGCGCTTACTGAAGCGAACAGGTTCATGTTCACCGCGATGCTCGAGGAACAATGGCGTTTCCGGGTCGAACAGGTGGCCCAGCTCAGCGCCGCGAATGCACTGCCGGATAAAGCAGAAACGGCCGCCCAGCGAGAGGTCCGCGAGGTCGTCCTGCGCGGCGCCAGGCTCGCCCTTCGTGAGATCCAGGCAGCTCGCACGCGGCTTGTCGACGGCAGCTACGGACGGTGTGTGTACTGCACCGCCGAGCTGCCGCTGGAACGTCTGGAGGTACAGCCGGCGGTTGCCTCGTGCTTGACCTGCCAGCGGGAGGTCACCGGATGAATCAGCAGCTGCACTGGGGCCGGATGCTGATCATGCTGACCATCCTGGCCGCCATGTTCGCCTATCCGATCATCAGCATCACCCTTGACGAACGTCGGAAACGACGTCGGACGAGGACCGAGCAGGGGGACGACTTGGGCTGACCGAAGGGGTTCCGGGCACCGTTGACGTGCGAACTAAAACCGGCATACGTTTCACAACACACATCAGTGGCCAGCTCCGCATATCATGCGGAGGCGGCACCGATCGAGGAGCTGTGTTGTCAGTGCCGAACCGTCCTTCGCCCAGTCGCAAATCTCGCCCCTTAGTCGCACTGATCGCCGGCTTGACCGTCGTGTCGGGCGCTCTCGTATCGGTGGCCGGCCACGCCGGAGCCGCGCCCGGCACGACGGCTGCGAACCCGGCGTGCCCGTGGGTCGGATCGCAGGCGCCGATCAATACCCGTGTCTCGCAGGTGCTCACCAAGATGACCCTCGACGAGAAGATCACGATGGTGCATGGGGCGGGCGGTTCTGCCTACACCGGGTACATCCCCGGCGACACTCGGCTGTGCATCCCGGCCCTGAAGATGCAGGACGGCCCGGTCGGCGTCCGGATGAACAACACCACGCAGCTTCCCGCCGCCGCCGACGTGGCGGCATCCTTCGACCCCGCATTGGCCAAGTCCTACGGAGCGGTGATCGGTGCCGAGGACAAGGCCAAAGGCGTGGATGTCGACCTGGGCCCGACCATCAACATCGTGCGCGATCCGCGCTGGGGTCGCGCGTTCGAGTCCTACAGCGAAGACCCTTATCTTGCCGGGCAGATCGGCGCCGCGGACATCAACGGCATCCAGGCGCAAGGCGTCATGGCCCAGGTCAAGCACTGGGCGGTGTACAACCAGGAGACCAACCGCAACACCACAACGGACAACGCGATCATCGACGACCGGACGGTGCACGAGATCTACACCGCGGCGTTCGGCATCGTCGTCGACCAGTCGCACCCGTCCTCGGCGATGTGTTCCTACAGCACCGTCAACGGCACGTACGCATGCGAGAACGCCTACCTCAACCAGATCCTCAAGCAGGACTTCGGCTTCAGCGGATTCATCACCTCGGATTGGGGTGGTACGCACAGCACCGTCGCTTCGGCCAACGCCGGCCTGGACATGCAGATGCCCGATGACTCCTACTTCGGTGCGGCATTGAAGCAGGCCGTGCTGGCCGGAAAGGTGCCGCAGAGCCGACTGGACGACATGGTCACGCGCATCATGCGCGAGGAGTTCCGGTTCGGCCTGTTCGATCATCCGTCGCCGGACACGCCCGACACTCCGGCGTCGACGCCGGCTCATGTCGCGGTAGCCAAGAAGACCGCTGAACAGGGCACCGTACTGCTGAAGAACGATGGAAATGTGCTTCCTGTCGACAGCCGCAAGGTTCATTCGATCGCGGTGATCGGTGACGGCGCGGGAGCAGACACCATGAGCGCCGGCGGCGGCAGTGCGACGGTCGCGGGCACTGGAACCGTCACGCCCTACGACGGCATCAAGGCACGTGCCGGATCCGGCATCACCGTCAACTATGCCCAGGGAAATCTCGGTTCGAACGGACTGCCTGCCATCGACAGCAGCTACTTGACGCCGCCCTCGGGCACCGGACACGGGCTGCAGGGTGACTACTTCGCGAACACTGGGCTGTCCGGCACTCCGGCCGCTACGCAGACCGATCCGCAGGTGTCCTTCACTTGGAACGGAGCGGCTCCGGCGCCCGGCGTGCCCGGCACGAACTTCTCCACCAAGTGGACCGGGACCATCACTCCGCCGGTATCGGGGACCTACACCTTCGGGCTCACCAGCGACGACGGCAGCAGGCTGTTCATTGACGGCAAGCAGGTCATCGACAACTGGCGCGACCAGGCGCCGACTACGGAGACCGCTGCAGTTGCGCTGACGGCCGGGCACGCCGTGCAGGTCGAGGTCGACTACTACCAGGGCGGCGGCGGTGACATGGTCAACCTGGGCTGGTTGCAGCCGGGCAACGACCTGATCGGGCAGGCCGCAGCGTTGGCAGCCAAATCCGATGTGGCAGTCGTGTACGCCAACGACTTCGAGTCCGAGGGCAGCGATCTGACTGACATCACACTGCCAGGAGATCAGAACAACCTCATCGACGCGGTGGCTGCCGCGAACCCGAACACCGTCGTGGTGCTGAACACCGGCTCGGCCGTGACGATGCCATGGCTGGACAAGGTCAAGGGCGTTTTCGAGGCGTGGTATCCCGGTCAGCAGTCCGGCAATGCGATTGCGGCGCTGCTGTTCGGGGATGTGAACCCGTCCGGCAAGCTGCCGGTGACGTTCCCGACATCGTTGGATCAGGTGCCGGCTTCGAGCGCGGCGCAATGGCCAGGCGTCGCGGGCAAGGTGCAGTACTCCGAAGGTCTCAACGTGGGTTACCGCTGGTACGACGCGAAGCAGCTGACACCGCTTTACCCATTCGGATATGGGCTTTCCTACACCACGTTCAAGGTCTCCGGATTCCACCTGGACGGTTCGAAGTTGTCTGAAGGCGGGACCATCCCAGCCAGCGTCGACGTCACCAACACCGGACCGCGGGCCGGTGCCGAGGTCGTACAGCTGTATGTGAGCGCTCCAGCAGGCACCGGGGAACCGCCCAATCAGCTCAAGGGATTCCAGAAGGTCGACCTCGCGCCGCACCAGACCAAACACCTGCGGTTCGGGATCAGCGCCCAGGACGCGTCGTACTGGAATTCCGACGCGCAGACCTGGACGCTCGCCCCGGGCAGCTACACCGCGCGGGTCGGAGACTCGTCACGGAACCTGCCGCAGTCAGACACATTCCGCGTCGAGCGGACGACCGAACCTCGGTTCACCACGGTGACCGCGCCCGCCACGGCAACCGCCGACTCGAGTCTGACGGCGACGACGACGTTCACCAACGGCGCCACCGTGCCGGTCCGGCATGCCATCACCACACTCACCGTCCCGCCGAGCTGGACCGCGACAGCGCAGAGTCCAGCCACGTTCCGCTCGGTGGGCGCAGGCAAGTCGGTGTCGACGAGCTGGACAGTGACGGTTCCGGCAGGTGCTGCGAGTGGCGCGGCCACGCTCTCGGCCGCAACCCGCTACGACGGCTCGGCCCGCGCGCCGGCCGGCACCGCAACAGTCAACGTCGCATTCGCCGATCTGGCAGCGGCATTCGACACCGTCGGGGTCAGCGACGACGCAAATCCAGCGGCCGGCAACCTGGACGGTGTCGGATACAGCTTCTCGGCTCAGGCGCTGGCTTCGATCGGCATCACACCGGGCAGCACCGTGAGCAATGGCGCGACGTCGTTCCACTGGCCGAATGTCGCGGCCGGACAGCCTGACGCAGTCACCACCAACGGCCAGACCATCGCGATGCAGGGCGGCGGATCGGCCATGTCACTGCTCGCCGTCGGCACCAACGGAACCCAGAGCGGGGCGGTAACCGTCAGCTATACCGACGGGAGCACATCGACGTCGACGGTCACTGTGGCGGACTGGTATGCCAACCAGGCCGTTGCGGGTTGCACGCTGGTCGCGACGACTCCGTATTGGAATCGTCCGCCGGGCAGCACCAATCCGCCGGATCACAAGGTGAGCCTCTACGCGGCATCGGTGCCGCTCACCGCCGGAAAGCAGGTCAAGGCGGTGACGTTGCCCAGCAACGGACAGCTACACATCTTCGCGACCACCATCAATCCCTGACGTCGGTCAGTCGCTGTCGCTCGGGGCGTCGTAGCCGACCCGCCGAGCTTGACAGTTTGTGCAAAGGATTGCAGTGTCTTGAGGGTGATGGCAGCAACTCGACGTGGCGCCATCCGGTGAACGAAAGGCTGAGTCTCACGACGCTCCCCAGGGTGGTATCCCGTTGCCGCCCACGGGTAGATCCACGCGGCCTCGGTGTCGGCATGCTGCACCTAGGACTCGGTGCCTTCCATCGAGCTCATCAGGCGCCGTACACCGAGGACGCGATGGAGGCCGGCGGGGGTGACTGGGGCATTTGCGGCGTCACCCAGCGCAGCCGCACGGTGCTCGATCAGCTCGAACCCCAGGACGGTTTGTACACGGTGCTGGCCCGTGGCCCGCACGGCGTCGAGGCGCGAGTTGTCGGCACCGAACGCGAACTGCTGTTCGCCGGATCGCAGGCCGACCAGGTGGTGGCGCGGGCCGCGGATCCGGCCGTCCGGGTGGTGACATTGACCGTCACCGAGAAGGGATACCGGCACAATCCGGCGACCGGACGACTACGCCGTGACGATGACAGCATCAGGGCCGACCTCGCCGGCGGCTCGCCGCAGACGGTGCTGGGACAACTGGTGCGCGGAATGCAGGCGCGGATGGTTTCTGACTCCGGACCGCTCGCGGTGTTGAGCTGCGACAACTTGAACCGCAACGGTGCAACGGTGGCCGGTCTGGTCACTGAGTTCGTGGACTTGCTACCGGTGGACGAGGCTCGGCACCTGGCGTCCTGGATTGCCGAGCAGGTCCGCTTTCCGAGCAGTTCGGTGGACCGCATCGTGCCGGCCGCCACCGCGGCCGACTATGACGAGGTGCGTCGTCAGATCGGTTTGGACGACGAAGGAGTGGTGGTTACCGAACCCTTCCGGCAATGGGTCATCGAGGACGACTTTCCTGGCGGCCGGCCATCGTGGGAGGCAGCGGGCGTCCTGCTCACGGATGACGTCACGCCGTATGAGGTGATGAAGCTTCGGATGCTCAACGGCGCCCACTCGACGCTGGCCTACCTGGGTGCACTTGCCGGGTGCGAGACCATCGCGGATGCGATGTCACGGGAGCCCTTCGCCGCTGTCGTCCAGCGCTTGATGCACTACGACGTTCGGACGACGTTGCAGCAGCCGACCGGGTTTGACCTTGCTGCCTATGAGGATCAGCTACTGGATAGGTTTGCCAACCCAGCGTTGCAGCATCGAACCGCGCAGGTCGCGATGGACGGTTCACATAAGGTGCCGCAGCGGTTGCTGTCCACATTTCGGGCTAGGCGAGCAGCTGGTGCAGAGCCGCGCTGGGCTGCGTTCGCGGTCGCCGCCTGGATGCGATGGGTTTGGTCCGATCGCACCGATGAGGGGGTAATGCGAGTGCTTGAGGACCCGTTGTCCGCGCTCTTTCAGGACAAGCTATCCGGTGCCTCCTCGCCGTCGGACGTCGTGGCCCGGCTGCTCGCGATTCGAGATGTCTTCGGAAACGACCTGTGCGACGATGAAATTGCGAGTCGGCTGCTGGTCGACGCGCTCGAGTTGCTGACCGGCAACGGGGCGCTGGGCGCGGCCACACTGCTGGAGCACGAGTCGACGCCGAACGAATAGCAGCAGACCGGAAGGAAGCGACGTGCGGATCGTAGCTGCAGAAGTGATCGTTACCTGCCCAGGTCGAAACTACGTGACGCTGAAGATCAGTACCGACGACGGCCTTGTCGGGTATGGCGATGCGACCCTCAACGGCCGGGAACTCGCGGTGAGTTCCTACCTGACCGAGCATGTGTGTCCGCTGCTGATCGGACGCGACGCGGACCGGATCAATGACACCTGGCAATACCTGTATCGCGGTGCGTATTGGCGTCGCGGTCCAGTGACGATGACCGCGATCGGCGCAGTTGATATCGCGCTGTGGGACATCAAGGGCAAGGCCGCGGGGCTGCCGGTCTATCAGTTGCTCGGTGGGGCTGCCCGCGACGGCGTGACGATCTATGGCCACGCCAGCGGCTTGGGCATCGATGACGCCATCGCCGATGTGGCCGCCTTCCTGGACAAGGGCTACCGCGCGGTCCGCGTCCAGGCGCTGGTGCCGGGCCTGGACTCCAACTACGGGATCCGCACCGGCTCCGGTACGACCTACGAGCCCGCAGGCGAGGATCTGCCCATCGACGAGGTGTGGGACACCGCGGCCTACCTCGACTTCGTACCCACACTCATCTCCGCGGTCCGCGGAGTGCTCGGGTACGACTTTCAGTTGCTGCACGACTGCCATCACCGGCTGACCCCGATCGAGGCTGCGCGGCTGGGCAAAGCGTTGGAGCCGTACCGGATGTTCTGGCTCGAGGATGCCACGCCGGCCGAAGACCAATCCGCATTCCGGCTGATCCGCCAGCACACGGTCACGCCGCTCGCGGTCGGCGAGGTCTTCAACTCGATCTGGGACTGTCAGAACCTGATCAGCGAGCGGCTCATCGACTACATCCGTACCGCGGTCCCGCACGCCGGCGGCATCACGCACGTGCGACGAATCTTCGATCACGCCGACCTGTACGGCGTGCGGTCCGGTTCGCACGGCCCGGGTGACGTCTCGCCGATCGGCATCGCGGCCGCGCTGCACCTGGACATGACGATTCCCAACTTCGGGATCCAGGAGTACATGGGCCACCTCGAACCGGCCAGTGACGTATTCACGCCCGGCTACCGTTTTGCCGACGGCATGCTGCACCTCAGCGACGAGCCCGGAATCGGTGTGAAGTTCGACGAACAAGCCGCACAGCGGTTTCCCTATCAGCGGCGCTACCTACCGGTGAATCGCCTGCGGGACGGTGCGATGCATGACTGGTGACACGCGACGGCGGACCGGGTCGGCAACGCGAGGTCGCTGACTCGCGCCTGACGTGTGGTTCCACCAACGGCTGAACCAAGTTCGGGTTTCGTTATTCATTGCCGGTCCAGCAACCGAGCACATCGGAGGCGATCTCGTAGGCGAAGTCGGTGCGCTTCTGCTTGTTCGTTCCGAATACCGTGGGAAGGCCGGTGGCATCCACTCGCAGCGTCTTGTCGTCCTTGACGACCACGACGTCCCCGCCGGTGGTTCCGTATGACCGGGTACCCAAGCCCATCAGCGGCTCGGTCTTGCCGAGCGTGGGACGCAGCGCATCGAAGTACTTGCCGGCCGCAGCGTTGCTCGGTGACTGCTGAACCGACAGGACGAGGCGTCCCATCGGCAGGCTGTAGGTGCAGGTGTACTCGGGCTTGGTCCAGCGTGCGCTTGTTTTGGGGGAGGACGTGAGCGCCAGAACCTGCGCGACCTTGCCACGAATGTCATCGCCGCACACCATCTTCGCGGTCGCTGACGGTACATCGGCGGCAGTAGCAGTCGGGCTCGATGTGCTGGAGGGCATCGACATCCCGGCCATCGACTCACCCGGCGCCATCGACGTGCCGCCCATCGCGTGGCCGGACGCCGCGGCGTTCGTTGGTGAGTCAGCTTTCGTCGCCGCGCAACCGGTGAGCAGAAGTCCTGCTGCGATCAGCCCGATCGGCCATATCCGTCTGGTCATTTCGTCACTCCGTTGAGAAGTTGTGATGCCAACATCTCGCATCAGACGCGGTGGCTGGAGATCAGCGACGCGTACACGACAATGTTGCTGAGGTAGTTGTGGCTGCTGAGGTCGAACTTTCCGCCGCAGGTGATCAGGCGCAGCGCGGCGTGGTCGGTGTTGCCGTACACGTCGAGGGTCGGAAAGTGGCCCTTGGGGTACGACACCACCCGGTCGACGCGAAACACCGCGGCGGTGCGATCGGCGCGCGTGACAGTGAGCATCTGGCCGGGACGCATCGCGCCGAGCTTGAAGAAGATACCCGGTCCGTACTCGGCCGAATCGACGTGGCCGAGGATGATCGATGGTCCGAGTTGACCGGGAGTCGGCGAGTACTTGTACCAGCCGGCTCGCGAGTCTCTGGTCAACGGCGGGACCTGAACACTGCGATCGGGGTTGAGCCCGAGGTTGATCAGACTCGACGTGACGCCGATGCTCGGGATGCTGAGCTGGACGGGTGTCGACCTGGCCAGCACCGGACCCTTGGTCGCTTTTCCGCCAACCGAGTGGGACGGAGCGGCGGCGCTGCTGCCCGTCGCCGACCCGGCGAACGGGATGGCCGCCGATGCCGGCGGCTGCGGCGCATGTCGCTGGGCGCGGATGCCGACGATCAGCGCGATCGTCCCCACAGCGACGAGCAGCACGGCCAGCGCGGTCACCAACAGGCGGACACGTGGACCGTGCTGCTCGACTTCAGCCATCAGCTAGCTGCGTAATTCTCGATCAGCTGCTGGCTGCTGAGCGACGACGAAGAGCGAACCCTCCGGCGAGCGCACCGGCGGCGACGAGCGCGCCACCGACTGCCAGCAAGCCTTCGTCCTGAGTACCCGCGGTGCTGCCACCACCGGTACCCGCACTGCCACCGGGCACGCTGCCCATCTGCGAGGCGACCAGAGTTCCGCACAGCGCCGGCGAAGTCGCTGCTAGCGGCAGTGACGGGACCAGGTCGCTCTTCTCGCCCTGAGCGGTCTTGCTCAGCGTGGCCGGGTCCAGACCATGTACGACGACGACCGCGGTACCGGCAGTCAAGGAGGCGAGCGTCTTCGAGTCCAGCGTGATGGTGCGGCTGTAGTCGGTGGACGCGCCGGACGGTGCCACCGTCAGAGTGGTGCCGGCAGCCGGGCTGGTGTCGCCGGAGGTGGACAGCGTGGTGCCGATTGCTCCGTAGGCGGCTGCGCCCTCAGTGGTGCTGATGACGCCGTCCTTGTTGGCATCGGCCGCTGTGGTGGGGCAGGTGCCCTGCGCGCCGATGTGGATGTGCTGCACGTGCGGGTACGGCTTGCCGCCGAAGGTTGCGGCCAGTCCGGAGAAGTGCTCAGTGATGGTTGCCTGTGAGCCGTTCAGCTGCACCATCACGCTGCCCGATCCCGAGGAGTGGTTCAGGGCGTTGAGCTGTGCCTGATAGCTGGTACTACCGGCGGCCGAGGCGATACCTGGCATAGCCAATGCGGCCGCCCCTAGCACTATCGACGGCGCCAGCAACAGTAGAGACTTCTTCATACTTTCCTCCCGGAAGATGTCGCCGGATTGGCCCGGCGATCGATGGGACACAAGAGCAGTTCGTTCCAGTTGCGTGTTGCGGATTGCATTCGGCCGAAAGGCTGATCGCAGCCGCTGCGACCCAGCGTGCGGGCGGTCACTTGACGACCAGGGCACCGTGCATGTTGGAGTGATAGGTGCAGTGGTACGGGTAGCTGCCCGGCGTCAGCGGCGCCTTGAACATCGTGGTGGTACCGGCGTTTGCCTTGTCGTCAAAGGCGTTCGCGCTGTCGGCGGTAACGGTGTGGTTCTCACCGTCCATGTTCATTGCACTGACCATGGCACCTGGACTGACCGTGACCGGCGTCGTGTATTTGAAACTGCTGATCATGATCATCGCTGTCGCATGAGTCGACGTCGACTGCGAGCGAGCACTGGACGGCGCGGCAGAAACAGCCGGTGCGTTCGACTTGCTCCCGGACGAGCTACAGCCGGCAATCACAACGACCGCAATCACGCCGACCGAGGCCCGCACGCCAAATCGCCTTATCGCAGAAGGGATGTTGATCCCAAGCTCTGCGTTGATTGGCCGATCGTGCCTGCCGAGCTGATTCGCTGCCATCGCGATGGCCTCCTGAACTAGGTTCGGCAAGCCACAACCGTGGTGCCGTCAGGAGTTATTCGACGCGAGCCGGGACTCGGATGGTTCGCACGGGTAGGTGGCCTCGCAATGCGGCCAGCGCTGCGAGCATCACGACGGTCTCGGACACGATGGATACCAAACCCAGCGGCTCCAGCCAGTTGCCGACGTCATCGGCCAGCATCGGGAACGCGACCAATCGGGTAGCTATGTAACCCAGCACTGCCAGCCCGCATGTGAGAACCGACAGCGCATAAACAGCTGCCGAATCCCGTACGACGACAGCGCCGGCCAGCAAAACGCACGCGGCGGTGAGTACGACGAACAGCACGCCCATGTAGGGCGCCTGCGCGAGGTGGGGCCGAATCACCGGGACGTGAGCCACCGCTGCGACGAGCGCGGCAGCAAGTAGCAGCCAACGCCATCGGGTGTGCATTGCGTCGAACAGGACCCGCTTCATCTGGTGCCTCCCAAGGCCGTTGCGCGCGTCCGGCTGCGGTCACCGGGGGATGCGGGACGTCGTCGCCAAACGTTCAAGACCCAGGTCGTTCGCTACGGCGGGGTTCTTGGATGGGTAGGGTGCGCAACTGGTCGGTGGGCAGCGGGTTTCTGGCGGTAGCTGGCAGCTTCATGCCGCTTCAGCGGCCTCCAGTTCGAGAATTGCCAGGTGCAGCTTGTCGCTGGCGGCCGCGATCCAAACATCGAATGCGCTCTGGCGGGCGGCATGCAGTACGCACTCAGCGTCGTAGACGTGGGTGGCAGCCCGGTCGCGGGCGTCGCGTCGGAGTTGCCGGTCGTACGCGTTTGGCTTGACGGTCGCCGCCATCGACACGTGTTCGCGCGTGGTCGTGTTCATGACGTCCCTCCACTGTCTTGGCGTCCGTTCGGGCGCTGCTATGAGTACGTCGTTTCGGGAACCGGGTTTTCGACATTCCTTCGGAGCCGATCGGTGAGATTCGAGGCTGGTCAACCATTCGGTGGACGCTATCCGAAC
>DASXHV010000222.1:0-14970 GCA_036488285.1 Jatrophihabitans sp.
ATCGACGCGACATTGAGCCCGTTTCGATGAACCTTGCCCGAGGCGTTCTTGTCGCCCGGATGCGGTCCGGCCCCGGTGACGACAGTGCCCGCCACGAGCACGACAGCCGTGACGGCGACCAGGGTGTCTGCCAGCCAGCGCGCCACCGGATTGGCCGCAGGTTGACCGGTATCTGAAGCCGTCAAGCGGTGATAGAGCACGACGGTGACGGCGATGATCCCGATCGAGATCAGGAAGTGCAGTGAGACAACCCATGGATTGAGATCGGTCTTGACGCTGATTCCGCCCACCACGGCCTGCGCGGGAATGATGCCCAGTGCCCAACCAGCCAGTGCCCTTTCGCGTCGCTGCACGAGCGCGGCGACCAGCGTCACGCCGGCGATCACCCCGAGAACGAACGTGAGTTGGCGGTTGCTGAACTCGATGAGCCCGTGGATCGCGTACTGCTTGGTCGGCGTCAGCGACTGGTCGGTGCAGGACGGCCAGGTCGGGCAGCCGAGTCCGGAGCCGGTGAGCCGGACCGCGCCACCGGTGACCACGATGACGACGTTGCCGACGATCGAAGCCAGCGCGAGCTTGTCGAGCACCTCCCGTCGACCCAACCAGGCCAGCAGTCGTGCACGGGTCACTCCCATCGGAACCACCTCGCCGCGGCGGGCAACGCCAGGCCCGCCCAGACCAGCAGCGTGAACACCGGACGCACCGGCAACCCACCACCGGTCTGCAGGACCTGGTGAAGCCCGTCGGACAGCGCAGCCGAGGGCAGGTATTGCAACACGTCGCGCGCCGAAGCCGGGTAGCGGCTGAGCGGGATCGCGATGCCACCGCAGAACAGCAGGATCAGCCAGATCAGGTTCGCCGCCGCCAGCGTGATCTCCGCGCGGACCGTACCGGCCAGCAGCAGCCCGAGGCCGCCGAATGTGAACGTGCCCAGCACGATCAACAGCACCGCCCAGACCGCATTACCGGACGGATGCCAGCCGAGTACCAGCCCGAACAAGCAGATCAACGCGGCCTGCAGCACCTGCAGGATGAGCACCGCGCTGGTCTTTGCCAGTAGCAGTACGCGGCGCGGCAACGCGGTCGCGCCCAGCCGCTTGAGCACGGCGTACTTGCGTTCGAAGCCGGTGCCGATCGCCAGCCCGGTGAACGACGCGCTCATCACCGCGAGTGCGAGCACCGACGGCACCACGAAATCGATTCGTCGCGGCACTGCCAGCGAGTACAGCACCGGCAGGTTGAAGAAGAACTCCAGCAGCAACGGGATGACCAGCGTCAGGCCGACTTGCTCGCCGTTGCGCAGCAGCAGGCGCAGTTCCATCTTCGTCTGCGCGACGAGCATCTGTCCGGTCGGAGCAGCGCCTGGCTGCGGGGTGAACCGGCCTGGTTCGATCGTGGTCATCAGCCCACCGCGCCGTCGGCCGGATCGGCGGTGACAGCAAGGAACACGTCCTCGAGACTGCGACGCTCCACGGTCAGCCCTTCGGCGAGCACGTCGCGTGCGGCGCACCAGGACGTGATCGCGGCGAGCAGGTTCGGCGTGATCTCGGCCGAGACGAGGTAGTGCCCGGTCGACGGTTCGCTGACGGCAGCCCCGCTCGGCAGCGCTGCCTGCAGGTCGGCGCACGGCAGGTTGGCAGGTGCGGCGAACCGCACCGTTCCGGCGGAGCCTGACCGGGTCAGCTCGGCCGGCGTGCCCTGGGCCACGATGCGTCCGGAGTTCAACACGATGACGTTGTCGGCGAGATCCTCGGCTTCGTCGAGGTAATGCGTCGTGAGCACGATGCTGAGCCCGTCCGAACGCAGTGCCCTGATCAGTTCCCAGGTCGAACGCCGGGCATGCGGGTCCATCCCGGTGGTCGGTTCGTCGAGGAACAGCAACTCGGGACGTCCGATCAGGGCCATCGCCAGCGACAGGCGCTGCTGCTGGCCGCCGGACAGTCGCTTCACCGGCGTCGTGGCGACCTCGCTCAGTCCGAGCTGTTCCAGCAATGCCCGCGGCGGCAAGGGATGTGCGGCATAGCTTGCGAACAATTCCAGCAGTTCGATGGCCCGCGCTCCGGTGTAACCACCGACACCGTCCTGCAGCATCACGCCCACCCGCGGTCGCAGCGCCGCATCCTCCGGTGCCATCCCGAGCACCCGGACCGATCCGGCATCCGCGCGCCGAAACCCCTCGCAGATCTCGATGGTGGTGGTCTTGCCGGCACCGTTGGTCCCGAGCAGAGCGAGCAGCTGGCCGGGGGACACCGTGAGGCTTATGCCGTCGACAGCCGCACGCCCGTCGTAACGCTTGATCAGGTCGCGGATCTCGACGGCGGGTGCGGGCACCAGATGAGTCTAGGTAGCCATTGACTGAGCGCTGCCGGGGCACTCGACCGCAGTGATCCGCGAAACTGCCTGACCTCGCCGGGTTCAATCCTTCGCCTTGACCGAGCTGCCGTAGGTGTCGACATATTGCTGACCCGACAGTTCCTGCACTGCCGTTCGAATCGTCTCGGCGACGTCTCGCAGCACCCGCGCGGAACGCTCCTGATCGGAGCGTCCGGAGAAGTCCAACGCAGCACCGAAATGCACCGAGACCGGTTCATGGCGCCACCGCCGGCGACCGGACGGCAGCACCAGATCCGTGCCGATCAGACCCACCGGGATTACCGGCGCGCCCGATCGCAGCGCCACTCGCGCTACGCCGGTACGGAACTTGTGCATCCGACCATCCGGCGAGCGAGTTCCCTCGGGGTAGATACCCAATGCCTTGCCCGCGGCCAGCACCTCGACCCCGACATCGATCGAGCTGGCTGCGGCCCGCGGGTCGGAGCGATCCACCGGGACCTGGCCGAGACCTCGGAACACCGAGGCCGTGAGCTGGCCGCGCAGCCCCGATCCGGTGAAATATTCGGCCTTCGCGAAGTAGTAGACCTGGCGGCGGGCCGCAATCGGGGTGAACACCTCATCGCAGGCCGAAAGGTGGTTCGCCGCGAAGATGATCGCCCCGCTGCGGGGTACGAATTCCAGTCCGGTGACCGTGGGGCGGAAGTACAAACGCAACAGCGGCGACACGGTGAGTTCGGCAGCCCGGTACAGCACGCGAGAAACCTACCGTCCCACTCGATGGAACTGGCACATCCGTCTGCGGGGCCGGTTTGGGGTCGGCCGAAGAAATAAGTCATACTGGTGTTGTGATATTCGCTGGGGCTGATTCGACTGGGGCTGGTTTGACTACCATGCCCGACGCACAGCAGTCGATTTCGCCTGCCGGCATGTCGAGGGCCAGCGAGGGCCGGACCCGGGACGCAGTCACGCGACTGGTGATGGAGTCCGGACCGCTGACCGCCGCACATCTGGCCGAGCAGCTCAAGCTCAGCGCCGCCGGCATCCGGCGACACCTCGATGGCCTGGTTGCCGACGGCATGCTGCGCGAGGTCGAGCCGCGTGCGATCGCCGCGCAGCGTCGCGGTCGGGGCCGCCCCGCCCGCGCCTACGCGATCACCGACGCCGGCCGCGCCAGCTTCGGACATGCCTACGACGACCTGGCCTCCACGGCATTGCGATACCTACGCGAGACCGGGGGCGAGCGGGCGGTTCAGGCGTTCGCCGATCACCGTGCCAGGACCCTGGCGCAGCGCATCGAAGCCAAGCTGGCATCCTCAAGCTGCGATTCATCAAACGGCGGCGTTGAAGCGAGCATCGAAGCCAAGACGGCTGCGGTGGCCGACGCGCTGACAGATGAGGGCTATGCCGCGAACGTCGTTCCTGCCGGGACATCCGGACTGTCTATCCAAGGCAGCCAGATCTGCCAGCATCACTGCCCGGTCGCGCACGTCGCGGCTGAATTCCCTGAACTGTGCGAGGCCGAAACGCGCGCATTGGCCGATGTCCTCGGCACGTACGTCCAACGCTTGGCCACCATCGCTCACGGCGATGGTGTGTGCACCACCCACGTTCCGCAGTTGTCCCCATCCGGGAGGAAATAGTGACAACCACTTCAGACGACGTCGTAAGCGGCGTGACCACGCAGCCTGTCGCCCTCACCCAGGGCGAGCAGATCGACGCGCTGTCTCGATACAACTATGGCTGGGCCGACACCGACGCGGCCGGTTCGGTAGCGCGACGTGGCCTGAACGAGGACGTCGTCCGCGACATCTCCCAGAAGAAGAATGAGCCCGAGTGGGTGCTCGAACGTCGTCTCAAGGCGCTGGAGATCTTCCGCAAGAAGCCGATGCCGACCTGGGGCTCGGACCTGTCCGGGATCGACTTCGAGAACATCAAGTACTTCGTACGTTCGACTGAGAAGCAAGCGGCCTCTTGGGACGATTTGCCGGCCGACATCAAGAACACCTACGACAAGCTCGGCATCCCGGAAGCGGAGAAGGCACGCCTGGTCTCCGGCGTCGCGGCCCAGTACGAGTCCGAGGTGGTCTATCACAAGATCAACGAGGAGCTCGAGCGTCAGGGCGTCATCTTCCTCGACACCGACACCGCGCTGCGGGAACACCCGGAGATCTTCCAGGAGTACTTCGGCTCGGTGATTCCGTCCGGCGACAACAAGTTCGCGGCCCTGAACACCGCGGTCTGGTCAGGTGGCTCGTTCATCTACGTGCCTAAGGGTGTGCACGTCGAGATCCCGCTACAGGCCTACTTCAGGATCAACACCGAGAACATGGGCCAGTTCGAGCGAACCCTGATCATCGTCGACGAAGACGCCTACGTGCACTACGTCGAAGGCTGCACGGCGCCGATCAACTCCTCGGACTCGTTGCACTCTGCCGTTGTCGAGATCATCGTGAAGAAGGGCGGCCGCTGCCGCTACACCACGATCCAGAACTGGTCGAACAACGTCTACAACCTGGTCACCAAGCGCGCGGTGGCCCAGGAAGGCGCGACCATGGAATGGGTCGACGGCAACATCGGCTCGAAGGTCACCATGAAGTACCCGGCGGTGTGGATGACCGGCGAGCACGCCAAGGGCGAGGTTCTGTCGATCGCGTTCGCCGGTGAAGGCCAGCATCAGGACGCCGGCGCCAAGATGGTGCACGCCGCTCCGTATACGTCCTCGACGATCATTTCCAAGTCGGTGGCTCGCGGCGGTGGCCGTACCTCCTACCGCGGTCTGGTGCAGGTCGAACCCGGTGCCCACCACAGCCGTTCGACGGTCAAATGCGACGCGCTGCTGGTCGACACCATCTCGCGCTCGGACACCTACCCCTATGTCGACGTCCGCGAGGACGACGTCACGATGGGCCACGAGGCAACCGTGTCGAAGGTGTCCGACGACCAGCTGTTCTACCTGATGAGCCGTGGCCTGTCCGAGGACGAGGCGATGGCGATGGTGGTGCGTGGCTTCGTGGAGCCGATCGCCCGTGAACTACCGATGGAATATGCCCTGGAGCTCAACCGGCTCATCGAACTGCAGATGGAAGGCGCGGTCGGCTAACAAGTGACGGCTACAAGTACCGAATCACAGCTCAACCTTCCCGCTTCCGAGGCACACAGCCACGGCGGTCCGGCAGCATCGAACACCAAGACGGGCAGTCCGGCCGAGCGCTTCACTTCTCGCGATCCGGAGGACTTCGCGGTCCCCACCGGGCGTGAGGAGGACTGGCGGTTCAGCCCGCTGCGCAAGCTCCGGCCGCTGCTCAAGTCCTTCGAATCCGCTGACACCGTGGGATTCGAGAGCGACGTGCCAGCCGGAGTCACGCTCAGCGTGGTGGGCCGGGATCACCCGTTGTTCGGCACGGCGTTCACCCCGGCCGATCGGATCAGTGCGCTGGCAGCAGCCAACGTCGAGCAGGTCGTGCTGGTGTCGATCGCCCCCGAGGTCGCTGCTGACCAGCCGATCGTGCTTCGCTCGATCGGCAAGCCGGGCTTGAACTACGGCCACGTAATCATCGACGCGGGTGCGTTCAGTTCCGCGACCGTGGTGATGGACCACGTCGGCGAGGTCACGGTCGCGGCCAACGTCGAGATCCTGGTGCGTGACGGTGCGAACCTGACCCTGATCAGCGTTCAGGACTGGGACGCCGGCGCGGTGCACGTTGCCGCGCACGGCGCTCAGGTGCACCGCGATGCGCGTTACCGGCACATCGCCGTGAACCTCGGTGGCGCCGTCGTCCGGCTCAATCCGACGGTGCGGTTCGCCGGGCCTGGCGCGCAGGCCGAGTTGATCGGCCTGTCTTTCGCCGGTGAGGATCAGCATCAGGAGTCGCGGCTGTACATCGACCACTCGGTGCCGCACTGCAAGTCGAACGCGGTGTACAAGTCGGTTCTGGACGGCGAGTCGGCCCGTACGGTGTGGATCGGCGATGTCCGGATCCGTCCGGAAGCGGTGGGCACCAACACCTACGAGCTGAACCGCAACCTGCTGCTCACCGACGGCGCCCGGGCTGACTCGGTCCCGAACCTGGAGATCGAGACCGGCGAGATCGCCGGTGCGGGACACGCCAGCGCCACCGGACGCTTCGACGACCTGCAGCTGTTCTACCTGCAGTCGCGCGGCATCGAAGAGGACGAGGCAAGGCGGCTGGTAGTGCGGGGCTTCTTCGCCGAGGTCATCGATTACATCAAGGTCACCGACCTGCACGACCGTCTGATGGCCACCATCGACGCCAGGCTCGGCGGTGCGCCGGCCGCGATCGAGGACAGCGAGGCCGAGCAGTGAGCACCAGGTTGTGCGAGCTGTCCGATCTGGTGGACGGCAGACCGCTGCGAGTTGAGCTCGACGCGATCGACATCGCGGTTGTGAAGACCTGCGATGAGGTCTTCGCGATCGAAGACGTCTGCTCACATGCCGAGATCCCGTTGTCGGACGGCGAGGTGTCCGGCTGCACGGTTGAGTGCGAACTGCACGGCTCACGCTTCGACCTGCGTACCGGCAAGCCGACCGGACCGCCGGCCACCCAGCCCGTCCGGGTTTTCGAAACATCCGTGATCGACGGCGTCGTGTACGCCGAATTGGAGAACAACTAGTCATGTCGAAGCTTGAAATCCGTGGCCTGCATGTGTCGGTCAAGGGGGACAACCAGGCGGTGGAAGACACCGAGATCCTCAAGGGCGTCGACCTGACCGTCGAGTCCGGTCAGACCCACGCCATCATGGGCCCGAACGGTTCCGGCAAGTCCACGCTGGCCTACTCGATAGCGGGGCATCCCAAGTACACCGTGACGTCCGGCGAAGTTCTTCTGGACGGCAAGGACGTGCTCAAAATGACCGTCGATGAGCGGGCCCGGGCAGGATTGTTTCTCGCGATGCAGTATCCCGTCGAGGTGCCCGGCGTCTCGGTCTCGAACTTCCTGCGTACCGCCGCGACCGCGGTCCGCGGTGAGGCGCCGAAGCTGCGTACCTGGATCAAGGAGGTCAACGCAGCCATGACCGACCTCGAGATGGACAACGCCTTCGCCGAGCGCAACGTCAACGAAGGTTTCTCCGGCGGTGAGAAAAAGCGCCACGAAATCCTGCAGATGACGCTGCTGCAGCCCAAGATCGCAATCCTCGACGAGACCGACTCTGGCCTGGACGTCGACGCGCTGCGAGTGGTGTCCGTCGGCGTCAACAAGGTTCGCGAGACCGGTGTCGGCACTCTGCTGATCACGCACTACACGCGGATCCTGCGCTACATCAAGCCGGACTTCGTGCACGTCTTCTTCGACGGCCGGATCGTCGAGTCCGGTGGCGCCGAACTGGCCGACGAGCTCGAGGCCAACGGCTACGCCCGCTACGGGGTCAACGAGGCAGCGGACCCGGCGGCCGCGACCGTCACGGCCTGAGCCGAAGCTGACGAGAACCTGACGAGAACTGTCATGAGCGAGGAGCGGGGAAACATGTCTGTCGACGTGGAGCTGATCCGCAAGGACTTTCCGATCCTGTCCAGGCAGGTGCACGGCGTTCCGCTGGTGTACCTGGACTCGGCCAACAGCGCCCAGAAACCGCAGGTCGTGATCGACGCCGAATCCGAGCTGTATGCCCAGCATTACTCCAACGTCGCTCGTGCGGTGCATACCTTGGGCTCAGAGGCCACCACGGCGTACGAGAACGCTCGTGACACCGTTGCACGGTTCCTCAACGCGCCGCGCCGCGAGGAGATCATCTTCACCAAGAACATCACCGAGGCGCTCAACCTGCTGGCGTACTCGTTCTCCAACGCCAGCACGACCGACGGTGCAGAGAAGTTCCGGCTCGGCCCCGGCGACAACATCGTGGTCACCGAGATGGAGCACCACTCGAACCTGGTGCCTTGGCAGTTGCTGGCCCAACGCACCGGCGCGGAATTCCGTTGGATCCCGCTCGACGACGAGGGCAGGTTGGTAGACGCGGCTATCGACGAACGGATCGACGAGCACACGAAGGTCGTTTCGTTCGTCTACCAGTCCAACGCATTGGGCACCATCAACCCCGTTGCGCGGCTGGCCGAACGCGCCCGCGCCGTCGGTGCCCTGTCCATCGTCGATGCAGCCCAGGCCGCGCCGCACCTGCCGTTGGACGTACAGCAGCTCGGGGTGGACTTCGTGGCCTTCACCGGTCACAAGGTGTACGGCCCGACGGGTATCGGGGTGTTGTGGGGCCGCTACGACCTGCTCGCCGCGATGCCACCGTTCCTCGGCGGCGGCGAGATGATCGAGACCGTTGCGATGGAGGGCAGCAGCTACGCAGCCCCACCGCACCGCTTCGAAGCGGGCACCCCGATGATCGCCCAAGCTCCGGCACTCGCGGCCGCGATCGACTACCTGACCGCGATCGGGATGGACAACGTCCGCGAGCACGAAAAGGCCGTCACGGCCTACGCCCTTGACGTGTTGCAGCAGATTCCGACCCTTCGCATCATCGGCCCGACAACGTCGGTGGATCGTGGCGCCACCATTTCCTTCACCCTCGACGGGATCCACCCGCACGACATTGCCCAGCTGCTCGACGAGCAGGGCATTGCGGTGCGAGCCGGTCACCATTGCGCCCGCCCGGTATGTGTCAGATACGGCGTGACCGCAACTACCAGGGCGTCGTTCGGGATCTACACCACGACCGCCGAGATCGATGCGCTGGCCGCGGGACTAACCAGGGTCCAGGAGATGTTTTCGTGACTGGATGTGCGGGGCAGCTAGGCCGTGTGGGCTTGCCTGTTCACAGCGGACTGCCGACTCGTACCCGGCTGCAAGGAGGTGACGGATCGTGACCGTCTCGATGGATTCGATGTATCAGCAGATCATTCTCGACCATTACAAGCATCCGCAGCACCACGGCGAGATCGACAACTTCGACGCCGAAGTCCATCACGTCAATCCGACCTGCGGTGACGAGGTGACCTTGCGGGTGCGGCTCGCCGACGGCCAGATTGCTGAGCTCGGCTGGGTCGGCGAGGGTTGCTCGATCAGCCAGGCCTCCACGTCGGTCATGAGTGAGCTGGTGGTCGGCGAACCGATCGCCGATGCCCTTGCCTTGCAGGAGAAGTTCCTCGAGCTGATGCAATCCCAAGGCAACGCGGCACTGTCCGAGCAGGACGAGGAGGCTCTCGACGACGCGATCGCGTTCGCGGGAGTGTCGAAGTACCCGGCGCGCGTGAAATGCGCTCTGCTGGGCTGGATGGCGATGAAGTCCGCGGTTGCGAATGCGACGGCGGGAGCTGCCGAGGCGGCACGATCAGGGGAGTCAGCATGACCGAATCCACCACCACTGTTCCGGTGCCGTCCCTCGACGACGTCGAGGAAGCCTTGCGCGATGTCGTCGATCCCGAACTCGGTATCAACGTCGTCGATCTCGGCTTGATCTATGGCCTCGACATCGCCGATGACGCCACCGTCACCGTCGACATGACGCTGACCTCGGCGGCCTGCCCGCTCACCGACGTGATCGAGGAGCAGGCCCAGAGCGCCCTGACCGGTGGGCCGAAGCCGCTGGCCAGCGCGATCAAGATCAACTGGGTATGGATGCCGCCGTGGGGTCCGGACAAGATCACCGACGAGGGCCGGGAGCAACTGCGCGCGCTGGGCTTCAACGTCTGACAGCTCCGACGTCTGACGGCTCCAACCTCTGAGCCGACCCTCAGACCGGCACGGGTCGGCTGGCCTCGCGCTCGTCGATCTTGCCCAACAACCAGAACTGACCTGCCGCCGCGGCCAGGCCCACGATGGCGCAGCCCACCCAGAGCAGCGCGGGCGAGAGCGCGAATGCGTTCGCACCGAGCAACGGCCCGATCATCCCTGAGGCGCCCCAGGCGAGCCCGACCGCGCCCGAGTACCGACCACGCATGTCTTCGGGCGCCAGCGCGGTGATGAGGGCCTGGAAGCTGCCTGCGGTAGCGATCTCACCGATCGACCACACGGCGACGCTCGCGGCGAACTCCCAAGGGGTGCGGCACAGACCCGTCAGCGCGAACCCGATCCCGACCAGGGCAATGCCACTGGGCAGCGTCACACGACGCGGCCACCGACTCAACAGCGTCAACGTCAGCGGCTGGCCGAAGACGATCACCACGCCATTGATCGCGATCACGTAGCCGTAGATGCCCGGCCGCAAGCCGGCATCTTTGACCGCCAGGGGAAGGCCGACGCCGGCCTGGATGTAGAGCACTGCGTACACCAGCACCAGCAACGTCGCCACCAGGAGCAGCCGATCGGTTGCCAGCAACCTGATGGGGTCGGCCAGGCGCGCACGGGGCCCGTCAGAGTCCGGCTTGGTTTCCGGGATGAATCTCAATGCGAGCATTCCGAACGCCAGCGTCGTGGCCGCGTCGAGCATGAACAGCAGGCCGAACCCGTAGTGCAGCAGCACGCCTGCAGCCAGCGACGCTACCGAGAAGCCAAGGTTTATCGCCCAGAACTGCAGCGCGAAGGCACGCTGCCGTTGCGGCGCATCGACGAGATCGGCTACCGCGGCGCCGGCGGCAGGGCGATACAAATCCGCCACCAGGCCCAGGCAGAACGCGATCGCTGCGATCAGCCACAGCGGCCGGGCGAAGCTCAGCCCGAACAGCACAACGGCGCACGCACTCTGACCGATCGCCAGCGTCGCGCGCCGACCGAACCGGTCCGTGAGTACCCCGCCGAGCGGTTGGGACAGCAGCGAGCCAACGCCGAGCACCGTCAGCACCGTGCCGGCCGTGCTCACCGAGACGTTGCGCGGACCGATGAGATACAGGACGAAGAACGGCGCGACGAACGTGCCGGCGCGGTTGACCAGGGTGCCGAGCCACAACCACCAGAACGCGGCGGGCAGGCCACCGACCTGCGCATGGAAGCTCGCCCTCAGTCCGGTACGAGTCGCTTGTGCCGGTTTCGGCTCGATCACCACGGCACGACACAATCACACGGCACCGACAAGTCCAACGCGTTTTCGCCAGGCAGGCAGCGCCCACAGCGGCGGCCCAGGCCTCGTGAACCTCGCTGAGAGCTCGATCCCGATAGAATGCGTGGCAATGGCCTCCGCCCCTACCGCTCCGGCAGCACTAGCTGAGGAGCTGGCCCGTACCCCAGTGGGCAGAGCCGGTGGCCGCCCGGCCGAATCCAGCGACCGCAGCGACCACGCGCCCAGACTGCCGTCCATCACAGGCCTGCGCTTTGTAGGCGCGTTCGGCGTGTTCGCCTATCACGTCCTCGGCATGCTGCCGAACTATCACCTCACCCGCCCGGTCCTGATGGCGGGGCAGGCCGGGGTGTCGTTCTTCTTCATACTGTCCGGGTTCGTGCTCACCTGGTCGGACCGACCCGGCGACCAGCCGCGGAAGTTCTGGCAGCGCCGGGTCGCGCGGATCGTGCCGACCTATCTGGTGACCTGGGCCATCGGTATCCCGATGGCGATGCTGCGCTTCGGCTCGTGGCCGGGCTTCTGGCCGCTGCTGTGCGGCTTTACCTTCACCCAGGCGTGGATTCCGAACCAATCGGTGTTCTTCGGCGTGAACGGGGTTGCCTGGTCGCTGTCGGTCGAAGCGCTGTTCTACGCAGTTTTTCCAGCGATCGTGCTGCTGGTCCGTCGCGCCTCTCAGCGGGCGCGGCTGGTCGGGATGGCGCTGTGCGTTGCCGTGCTTGCCGCGCTGCAGCTGGGTCTGCTGGCCGGCGTCGGTGGTGTGGTGGCCGACTCCAGTCGACCGGCGTTCTGGCTGGTTTCGGTGCTGCCGCTGAGCAGGCTGCCCGAGTTCGTATTCGGAATGCTCGCTGCCGGTTATCTGAAGTCTGCTTCCGGCTGGCGAATCGGCGTGGCACCCGCCGCGGCGCTGGCCTTCGTCGCTGCGTACGTCGCGGGATGCTTCCCGGTCGCGGTGATCGCAGGCTGGATCACGGTCGTGCCCTTCGCGCTGCTGATCTGCTCGGCCGCGAATGCCGATACGACCGGCAAATCCTCGGTGTTCGCGCGGACCTGGGCGGTTCGGCTCGGGGAGTGGTCGTTCGCGTTCTACATGTCGCACCAGTTGGTGCTGCGATTGATGGCGTGGCTGTGGCCGGCCAATCGGCTGGCGCTGCTCGAGATCGCGGTGGATCTGATACTTGCGGTGCTGGCCTCGGCGTTGCTGTACCACTACGTCGAGGTGCCAGCCGAGCGCCGGCTGCGGCCTACACGTCGCGCCTAGCGCGCTGCGGGCCCGCTGTGTCGTGTCTGGCGCGGAACCCGGCGCGGCCTTTCAGCTCCGTCTTCAGTAGGCAATTCGGGGGCAAACCGTACGGTATTCTGGACTGTTGTGAGCACTGTTCCGCGTTGAGCATCAGCGACGTCGATCGTCGGCTCCCTCTTCGACGGCAATCCCGATGCCTCACCCAGACAACCGGAAAGTACCCACTCATGATCACCGCGACCGACCTCGAACTGCGCGCGGGCGCTCGCATCCTGCTTCAGCCCACGACTCTTCGGGTGCAGCCCGGCGACCGGATCGGTCTTGTCGGTCGCAACGGAGCCGGCAAGACCACCAGCCTGAAAGTGCTGGCCGGCGAGGGCGTGCCGCACACCGGACGGATCGAGCCCGTCGGGCCGGTCGGCTACCTGCCGCAGGACCCCCGCACCGGCGACCTGGACCAGACGGCCAGCGATCGGGTGCTGTCGGCGCGAGGCCTCGATGAGCTCCTGATGCAACTCACCGACGTCGGCCATCGGCTCGCCGATCATTCTGACGACGATGCACTGGTGCGTCGCTACGGCCACCTGGAGGAACGGTTCTCCTCGCTCGGCGGTTACGCCGCCGAGGCCGAGGCTGCCCGGATTTGCGCCCACCTCGGGTTGCCCGAACGGGTGTTGACCCAGCCGCTGGGGACGCTGTCCGGTGGTCAGCGCCGCCGGATCGAGCTGGCGCGCATCCTGTTCGCCGATTCCGCGGGCGAACCGACGACGCTGCTGCTCGACGAACCGACCAACCATCTCGACGCTGATTCAATCGGCTGGCTCAGGACATTCCTGTCCGGGCATCGCGGTGGACTAGTCCTCATCAGCCACGATGTCGAGCTACTCGAAGCAGTCGTCAACAAGGTCTGGTACCTCGACGCCAACCGATCCGAGGTCGACGTCTACAACGTCGGCTGGAAGACGTACCTCAAACAGCGCGAGGCCGACGAGCGGCGCCGGCATTCCGAGCGGGCCAACGCCGAACGCAAGATCGACTCGCTGCGCAGCCAGGCCGACAAGATGCGCGCAAAGGCCACCAAGGCACGGGCGGCACAGCAGATGCTGCGGCGAGCCGACGCGCTCAACGCCGGCCTGGCCGACATCCGCGTTCGTGACAAGGTCGCCAAGCTGCGCTTTCCGGACCCGGCCGCGTGTGGCCGAACTCCGTTGACCGCCGAAGGGCTGTCGAAGTCCTACGGCTCGCTGGAGGTGTTCACCGACGTCGACCTGGCGATCGACCGGGGGACCCGCGTGGTGGTTCTCGGTCTGAACGGCGCGGGCAAGACGACGCTGCTACGGCTGCTGTCCGGCACCGAAGAGCCCGACACCGGTGAGGTCGTGGCTGGTCACGGTCTGCGGCTCGGTTACTACGCGCAGGAACACGAGACGCTGGACACCCAGCGCACCGTGCTGGAGAACATGCGCAGCGCGGCCCCGGATCCGGCTGACCTGCAGCTACGCAGTGTGCTGGGCGCCTTTCTGTTCTCCGGCGACGACGTCGACAAGCCGGCCGGCGTGCTGTCCGGCGGCGAGAAGACCCGGTTGGCGTTGGCGATGCTGGTCACCAGCGCAGCCAACGTGCTGCTGCTCGACGAGCCCACGAACAACCTAGATCCCGCGAGCCGGGAACAGGTGCTGGACGCGCTGCGGCGCTACAGCGGGGCGATCGTGCTGGTGACCCACGACGAGGGAGCCGTTCAGGCACTCAACCCTGACAAGGTGATCCTGCTGCCGGACGGGGTCGAGGACTCCTGGAGTACTGACCTCGCCGACCTGGTCGCGCTGGCCTGAGGATGCGCCGCCTGCATCGGGGGCGTACTTGATCACCAGGCGCGGTGATCTTGCTACTGGCAGCGATGGCCGGTGCCCGGTTTCCGGTGGTAACTGCCTGCAATCTTCACTGATTGCGAGACTGTCCGAGTTTGCCCGTTGCGGGGCGCCAATGAGCCTGCTAGCAAAGGGCATACGGCATCGAACACGCGTTCTTCCAGCGAGGAGAGGATCGACAGTGGCCGATCTGAAGAAGGGCGCCCGGATCACGGGTACCGACAGAACGAAGCTTGCAACCGAAATACGTAAGCAGTACGAGAAGGGCCGCAGCATCCGCGAACTGGCCGGCACTCACGGCAGGTCCTATGGATTCATCCATAGGCTCCTGAGCGAGAATGAGGTGACTCTCCGCGGCCGCGGAGGGGCCACCCGCGGAAAGAACGCCGCCGCCCGTCGAAAGAAGACGTGATCTGAGCACCGATATCGGCCCCGCCATCCCAGCGACGGCGGGGTTCAGCCTTGCCCTGTCGGACAACAGCGACGTCGCCACGATCACTCTCAACCGGCCCGAACGCCGAAACGCCCAGACCCCTCACACCTGGCAATGGCTGGTCAGGGCGGTCAACG
>DASXHV010000187.1:0-14347 GCA_036488285.1 Jatrophihabitans sp.
GCGGTGGATGCCATCGTGACCGCGGGCCTGTGGAACGACACCGTCTTCATGTTGACCTGGGACGATTGGGGTGGCTGGGACGACCATGTCGTTACGCCGAACGTCGAGCACACGCCTGACGGGGTGCAGTTGGCCTACGGACCGCGCGTACCGCTGCTGATGTTCGGAGGGCACGTCAAGCCCGGCATCGACTCGCGGTGGAGCTCGCACGTCTCGATCGGCAAGACCGTGCTGGATCTGCTCGGCCTGCCAGCGCTGGGTGTCGCCCGGCTCGACGACGCGGTCAGCCTGGCCGATCTCGTCGACGCGAGCACCGCCGCGGCACCGCCACCGGCATTCGGGACCAGGATCACCCAGCCTGCGCCGCCAAGCCCCCCGCCCACCCCGACCCCGGTGCCTCCGCCACCCGTCAAGGGCACAGCGCCGGTCGGACCCGTCATCCTGCGCGACGGCACCACCTTGCCGCCGCCCAACGACCAGCCCGTCAAATAGAAATCGTGTCCGGGTACCGCGGGTGTCGCGGTCGCGGTCGCGGGACGGGTCAGGCGAGGGTCTGAAAGCTGTTCAGGGCGGCGGTGATCCGATTCGGGAAACTGCCGCCGCCGTGGCCGGCGTCATCGAGCAATTCCAGCTTGCTGGCCGGCCAGGCCCGGTGCAGTTGCCAGGCGATATCGGACGGACCTGAAATGTCGTAGCGACCGTGAATCAGAACGGCCGGTATTTCGGCCAGGCGAGGCATGGCGGCCAGTACCTGGTTGTCGACCAGGAAGCAGCCGTGGCTCCAGTAATGCGTGACGAGCCGGGCGAAAACGCTACGGAAGCTCGGATCTTCATAGCGGGGGTTGGGCGCCCAGCCGGGCATCAGAGACACGTGGATGTCCTCCCATTCGCACCAGGCCCGAGCCGCTTCCTCGCGCACAGCCGGGTCAGGGTCGGCAAGCAACCGGGCGTAGCCGGCCGCCAGATCTCCGTCGCGTTCGGCAGCGGGCACCCGCGCCGCGAAGGCCTCCCACTCGCGCGGGAAGATCCGCCCCATGTCGCGGGTGATCCACTCCGTTTCGCGTCGACTGCCCGATGTCACCGCACCCAACACCATCGCGATCACTCGCTCGGGGTGGGCCTGGGCGTAGACCAAGCCCAGAGTCACCCCCCAGGAGACGCCGAATACGACCCACCGATCAATACCCAAGTGCTCCCGCAGCGCCTCGATGTCAGCCACCAGATGAGCGGTGGTGTTCGTTGCCAGATTCACCTGCGGGTCCTCGGCCAGCGGGCGGCTGCGTCCGCACCCGCGCTGGTCGAACAGGACGGCACGGTAGGCCATCGGATCGAAGTTTCGGCGGGCACCGGCGCTGGAGCCGGCACCGGGCCCACCATGCAGGTACACCGCAGGCGTGCCGGCGGGGTTGCCGACCGTTTCCCAATAGAGGATGTTTCCATCACCTACGTCCAGACGTCCGGACTCGTAGGGCTCCACCGGCGGATAGCGGTCGATCATGAAAGCAGTATCGACGAAACCCGATCCAAACCCTCACGCCCCTGGCATGAGTAGCGCCGACTCTTTCGGAGTACGTGGATAGGCGCGATAGTGGTCAGCACCACCGTGAGGAGCCCACCGTGACCGAAGCCCACAACGGCCGGACCGGCCCGACGAAGATCGTTCTCGACGAGAGCGAGATGTCGACCCAGTGGTACAACGTCGTGCCCGATCTGCCATCCCCGCCTCCGCCGGTGTTGCATCCCGGCACGCTTGAACCGGTCGGTCCTGACGACCTTGCTCCGCTGTTCCCGATGGAGCTGATCGGCCAGGAGGTCACCGACCAGCGATACGTGGACATCCCCGCAGCGGTGCTGGACGTCTATCGGCTGTGGCGCCCCAGTCCGCTGTACCGCGCCTATCGCCTGGAGAAGGCACTCGATACGCCCGCGAGGATCTACTACAAGTACGAGGGCGTCTCGCCGGCCGGCTCGCACAAGCCGAACACCGCGGTGCCGCAGGCCTATTACAACGCCCAGGCCGGGATCCGCCGACTGACCACCGAGACGGGGGCCGGCCAGTGGGGTACTGCCCTGGCCTTCGCCTGCGCGCAGTTCGATCTGGAGTGTGAGGTCTGGCAGGTCCGAGCGTCCTACGATCAGAAGCCCTATCGGCGAATGATGATCGAGACGTTCGGCGCGACGATTCATCCCAGCCCCTCGAACCTGACGGCGGCCGGGCGTCGGATACTCGCCGAAAGTCCCGACTCGACCGGTTCGCTGGGCATCGCCATCAGTGAGGCGGTCGAGGTGGCCGCGCAGAGCGCCGACACCAACTATGCGCTCGGCAGCGTCCTCAACCACGTGCTCATGCACCAGACCATCATCGGCGAGGAGGCACTTCTCCAGCTGGCCAAAGTCGGCGAGCAGCCGGACCTCATCGTCGGATGCACCGGTGGTGGATCGAACTTCGCCGGCCTGATGTTCCCGTTCCTACGGGAGAAGCTCGCCGGCCGGATGTCGCCGCAGATCCGAGCTGTCGAACCGGCTGCGTGCCCGTCGTTGACCAAAGGCACCTACGCCTACGACTTCGGCGATACCGCAGGCATGACCCCGCTGATGAAGATGCACACGCTGGGCCATGACTTCATCCCGGATCCGATCCATGCCGGCGGCCTGCGCTATCACGGCATGAGCCCGCTGATCAGCCACATCTACGAGCAGGGATTGATGGAGGCAGTCGCCAAGCCGCAGCGAGAATGCTTTGCTGCCGGGGTTCAGTTCGCGCGCACCGAAGGCATCTTGCCCGCCCCTGAGCCGACCCACGCGCTTGCCGCCGCGATCGAGGAAGCCTTGCGTTGCAAGGAGTCCGGTGAGGAAAGGGTCATCCTGACCGCACTGTGCGGGCACGGCCACCTCGACCTACCTGCCTACGATGCGTACCTGTCCGGAGCGATGGTGGACCACGAGCTGGACGCCGCCGCGGTCGCAAGGGCCGTTGAACACCTTCCGGCCGTACCGGTCGGCTGACGCTAACGTCGACGCATGCCTGATATCACCGCGTTGATCCTGGACGAGCACGCCTGGTTCCGGAAGCAGTTCGCCAGACTGGATGATCTGCAGGCGCGAACGCCGTTGCCTGTCGAGGCCGTCGAAAAACTCTGGACGGCCCTGGCGGCGCGACTGGATGTGCATGCCATCGCCGAAGAAGAGATCTTCTACCCGCAGCTGCTGAAGAAGGGTGCTGACCCAGAAGCCGAAACCCTTGATGCCATCGGCGATCACAACGACATTCGCGACGGCATTCATGACGCCGCGCGGCATGCCCTGGCCAGCGCAGCGTGGTGGCAGGCCGTCGGTCAGGCCCGCCAAGCCAACGACGAGCACATGGCCGAGGAAGAACGTGAAGGGCTCGCCGACTTTCGATTGCACGCGCCGGCAGGGCTGCGGGAAGCGTTGGGGCGGCGATTCGCTGAGTTCATCGATGCCCATCCCGGCACCGCCGGACTCGACACGTCGGACAAGGACCCTGAGACCTATGTTCGAACCATCGAAACAGAACTCAGCACGCACCGCCCCTCGGGCGGCGACGGTTCTTTGGGCATCGGAAGCCTGAAGGGGGAGTAACCCTCACCTCGCCCGGCATCGGACAGCCGGAGTTGACGACGAACTCAGCCGCGTATGGTTCGGCGGTCGCCAGCAAACTTGAGCCACAACAGCAAGACGATGACGGCGCCGATGACGGACCCGACGATTCCGGATGGCTGGAAGAAGCCGTCCTGGCTGTCCTTGTGGAATATCAGGTAGCCGAGGAATCCGCCGAGGAAGGAACCGAGAACGCCGATCAGGATCGTCGCCGGTATCGACAGATCTTGCTTGCCCGGTACCAGCAAACGCGCCAACGCGCCGGCAATGAGACCGATGATGATCAGACTGATGATGAGGCCGAGCATGGTGGCTCCCTTGTTCGGTGAATATGCAGCGGTCAGTGAGCGTGCAGCGGTCAGTGAATATGCAGCGGTCAGTGATTCCGCAACGCGTCGATCAGCTGGCGCTTGGTCATGCCGGAACGTCCGGGTATTTCGAGTTCAGATGCCCTGGCCCGCAACTTGGTCACGGTCCACTCCTCGTACGAGGGAGAAGCGCCACCGCGTTTGCCGACGGTGCGTCGTGAGGTGTTGGCCGCCGCATTGGCGATTCGTGCGGACTTCTCCTTGCTGTTGCCCTCGTCCCGCAGGGCTTCGTAGACGGCTTTGTCCTTGACGCTCGGTCCGGGATCTCGCCGAGGCATCATCGACCTCCAAAGTGTGAGGGATGCACGCTGCTCGGCCACTCGAGGTTAACACCTGAGAGCTATCAACCCCGATCGGTGCGCAATGACTACGCGTCGCGTCGGCGTACTGCGATCACGCAGACAGCGATCAGCACCAAGGCCAGCGCCACGAACAGCGCACTCTCGATGAACTGAAACGGCCAGTAGCGGTTGGCTGGCTGGTACTTCGTCGTCAACTGGTACCCGAGGTCGCCGAGGCACTTGTCCATCGCCTGTCGCGTGCCCACCCCGCCGCACTGGAAATTGACGTTCAGAGGCCCACTGACCGGGTGGCCGTTCAGGGTCAGGTCGTTGCTGATGGTCCAGGACCCGCTGCTCGCGGGGCTGGCCTGATCGAGTCGGGCCGCGCTGACCACCGGTGCCCGGTAATGCGATCGGACGTAGTTGTCCACCACGATCCGGACGGCCGCATAACCGAAAACGGTGACCGCCAAAGCCGGCAGAGTTCTGCGAAAGACGGCCCCGGCAGCCACGCCGAGCGCGACCGCGAACAACGAATACGCCACCGGGACGACGCCCTGCACCTCGAAGATCCCGGGATCGAATCGGTTCCCGCGCACGGAGTTGAGCGTTCCTGACCACCAGGTCACGATCGCGGTGAGCCCGGTGCTCCACACCATGGTGGCAAGCACCAGCAGGATCAGTTTCGAGTAAAGCCAGTGCCGCCTGCTGACCGATTGCGTCCAGGCGAGTGTGTGCGTCCCCGTCTCGATCTCTCGGCCGATAAGCGGGCCGCCCCAGAACACGCCCAACAGCAACGGAACCGCGATCGTGAGGTTGACCAGGGTGGTGAGCGCCCCGTAGCCCTGGAACAACGCGACACTGCCGCAGGTGCTGCTGGTCCGACAGGCCAGCGCGGCCCGGTAGGTGTCGGCCATGCGCACGCCCGTCCACCACAGGATGATGGCGAGCAGCGCCAATGCGCCGCCCGACCAGGCGGCTTGCAGTCGGTGCTGCCGCCACAACAGCCAGGTCATCGCTGTCCTCCTGACGGTGCTGATACATCGACCCCTGGGGGCTGCGATCGTTGGCCGAGATAGGCGAGCACGATCTCCTCGAGGGACAGTTCGTCGTTCTGCCAGGACGGGTCGTGCAGCGGTCCGTCAAGCCGGACCCACACCGCGGTCTGGCGCGGTGTCTGCTCGGTACGCAAAACCGTGTGCTGCCGTTCGATCGAGCTGGTGTCTCGTTTCGCGGAGGTGAGCAGCCGGTGCGAGCCGACGATCTCGTCGAGCTCGCCTGCCAGGACGGTGCGGGACTCGGCCAGCACGATCAGGTGATCGCAGATGCGCTCGAGATCGCTGACCAGGTGGCTGGACAGAATCACCGTGAGTTCGCCCGCGGCGTCGGCAACGGCGGCGCTCAGGGTGGCCAGAAACTCCCGACGTGCGAGCGGATCCAGCGCCGCAACCGGCTCGTCGAGCAGCAGCAGCCGGGGACGTTTGCCCAGGGCCAGGCCGAGCGCGACTTGGGCACGTTGGCCACCGGACATTGTGCCGACGCGCTGATCGAGCGGGATATCGAGTGCGCGCAGGCGAGCGCGGGTCGCCTCGACATCCCACACCGGATTGAGATTGGCGCCCATCGCGAGATGGTCTGCGGCGCTCCAGCGCCGATACAGTGGAACATCCTGGGCCAGATACCCGACGTCGCGCAGGAAAGCTGTCGTGTCGCTCGGCGGCCGTCGAAGCACCTGCACCGATCCTGTCGAGGGACGAGCCAGGCCCACGAGCAGTTTCAGCAGGGTCGTCTTGCCGGCGCCGTTGGCACCGACAAGTCCGCAGATCCGACCCTCGGGAACCTCCAGCGTGCAATCCCGCAACGCCCACTTGCGGCCGTAGCGCTTACCGACTCCGGAGGTTGCCACCGCGACAGATTCCTGCACGGGTTCGGCCTGCGCGGCCAATCGCGCCACCGACGGCGTCATGCGATCGCCTCGTCCGTGGCCGCCATCAGGATGGTCCGTAAGAGGCCCTCCATCCCGGCATCGTCGAAGCCTGCTTGCCTGGCTGTACCGACCCAATGCGCCAGGCTCCGCGTCAAGGCTGCCTGAGTACCGGGCGGCGGCCCAGCCGGCCTACGCCGTGCGAAGGTTCCGACGCCCTGTCGGCCCTCGACCAGACCCTCGCGTTCGAGTTCGCGGTACGCCTTGAGCACCGTGTTCGGGTTGATGGCCAGTTCGCTGACCACATCCTTGACGGTCGGCAACTGGTCGCCAGGCTTCAGCACATCGGCCAGCAAGGCCTGCCGAACCTGCTGAACGATCTGTACGTAGGCGGGCACATTCGAGTGCGTGGTCAGCCGTAGAGT
Organism: Jatrophihabitans sp.; assembly: GCA_036488285.1. Lineage (GTDB taxonomy): Bacteria > Actinomycetota > Actinomycetes > Mycobacteriales > Jatrophihabitantaceae > Jatrophihabitans_A. The sequence continues at coordinate 6,620 of DASXHV010000187.1, forward strand.
CAACACGGGTTACTCCAGTTATCTAGTCGACTAGATAATTAGAGATCACGTTTTGAGCTTCGTCAAGAGGGTGGGGTTCAGCGCTTGCTGCTGTGGTCGGGCCGGGATGCCTTGGCGCTGGCTGACCTTCCCCGGCTGGCCACCTTGCCCTTGTGGGTGCTGGCTGGCGGCGGCCTGGACGTTCTGATGGGGGAGCTGTCGCTTCCGGTGGAGGTAGCCGATGACGTCGGCGTCGTTCCGGACGAAAGGCTGGCCGAGCTCGACGCGCTGGGCGAAGCCTGGTCGCCGGCCGAAGCCTGGTCGCCGGCCGGAGCATGGTCGTTGGGAGAAGCGTTATCGCTGGCCGTTGCAGATCGGCTCGCGGAGTGGCTCGTGCTCGGCGTGGCTGAGATCCGGCTGATCGGCGGCGTGCCACTGGGCTGCACCGGATGGTTGCCGTGCCGCGGTAGGGGTGCGTGAAACATCTCGTGCGCCGGCAGCTGCAGGCCACCGGGCAGCGCGCCTGCAGCCGCCGCGGCAGCAACGCCGCCTACACCGAGACCGATGCCGGTTGCGACCGCGAGAAACCTGGTCGTAATCCGTCCGGGCCGACCCGTTGCTGGCTGCCCGGGCTGAGCGATGCTTGCGCGGAACTGGGCAAGGGCGTCACGTTGACCCGCGAGTTCGGCGTCGGCTGGCGGAGCGGCAGCGGCTGCCATCAGCGTGACGAGGTAATTCGCGTAGTCGCCGTGACCGGCCAGCAACTGCTCCGCGCTGCGGCGCCCCAAGGTCAGCTTCCATGGGCCGGTCATCGTTGACCGCCGGATTCCAGCCGGGCGGCGAGAGTCTTCAATCCCCGGTGACTCGAGGTTCGCACCGCGCCGGCGCGCTTGCCGAGCACCTGGCCTGCGGTTTTGGCGTCCAGCCCGACGACCGCGCGCAACATGACCGCTTCGGCCTGGTCCTGAGGCAGCGATGCGATGAGCGCGATGGCCTCGGCCGTTGAGATCGCCTCCATCGCTTGGTTCGCAGTGTCGGTCCCGGCAGCGATCGGGATCAGTCGCTCTGTCGGCACCGGATCCGCCGGACGGCGCCGATCCGTCCGGAAGTGGTCCAGCGCTCGATTGCGACCGATCGTGACCGCCCAGGCCCGAAAGCCGTCGCCATCGCCGCGGAATGTGTGCAGGTCCCGGCAGATATGCACCCAGGTCTCTGACGCGATGTCCTCGGCGTCGGCACCGGCAAGCACTTGCAGGTATCGGAGCAGGCGCGGTTGCAACAGCCGGTAGACCCGAATGAACGCGAGTTCGTCGCCGGCTTGGGCAGCGGCGACTGCGTCGCTGAGTTCGACGTCCTCGTCGGCGACGACCGAGTTCGCAGTCGCATTCGGCGCGATCGACTCCACCAGCGCGTCGGCGACGGTCGGCAGCGGGCCCGTGCCGGGGGCTGCGCCTGCTTCCGTACTCACCGACACCACCCCCGTCGCGACCTACACCCGCCGTTCTGCCAGCGAGTGTGTCACGGCGGGGCCGGCGATAGTCGGTGCCCATCCCGGCCCCTTTCAAATAGCGGGGCCCAGCCGCAAGCGCGGCTGGGCCCCGGTACGCACCCAGGATCAGCAGTGGCGCGGATCAGCAGTGGCGCGGATCAGTAGTAGTGACGTCGCCCGCCGATTTGACGGCCGAGCGATCCGGCGATCGCGAGCACGGCGCCGACGATCAGAAGGATGATTCCTATCGTCCACAAGATCGGGATGTGAGCGACGAATCCGATGACGAGCAAGATGAGTCCGAGGATGATCAAAGCTTCTCCTTGGTAGCTGGTGACGCGGCGTGCCGGATGGCCTGTCGCGGACGAAGACTGGCCCTCAGTAGCGAGGGTCGGTCGGGTCGACTGGGTCGGCCGGGGTCATGAGCGTGGTGCCGTCGCGGTGGTGGATGACATCAGTCCGACGGCGAGTGGACATCAGGACAAGCGTGATGACCAGCCCTGCGGCGCCCACGATCATCAAGATCACGCCGACCGCATCGAGATTGATGCCGTTGACGGGCTTGGTGATCGCGAACCTCAAGACGGCGCCCAGGGCAATTAGCAGCAGGCTTGCGCCGATCCGCATCGTTACTCCTTCGGTGTGACGGGCCCCGGCCGCCAGATCGCTGCCGGGGTCGAGCACACCGCAACAGCCGGCGGCGACATAGAAAAAACACCGCTGGCGTCGGCAGCAGATGTTTCAGCTGCCAGAGTTGCGGTGTCTGTTCACCTCGTTTAGTCAGCGCCGGAGCGCGTGAAAACGTCACACCTGGCTCGGACAGAGTTGACATGGAATTGACATGATGTCGACAGGGACCGCTTCGACCGGTGGATCCTCGCGGTTACCAAGGCTGAGAAACGGTCGATCACCAACGGTCGAGGTGCAGGACTTCGTCGAGCGGTTGACGCGGAGCCGGCTTCAAGGTTTCACCGCCAGCTCTGCTGGTTCGACCCGGTCGGCGCTTGCAGCGCAATCTCCAGGCACTCGCGGATCAGTTCGAGCGGGACCGGCCTGGTCAAGTCCAGGCGCTTGCAACCGAACGGGTGGTCGTGAGCAGTTCATCGGACGACAGCGGCAGGGTTGTCATGAGACCGCTCGCAGGGTCATGTCGAAGCTCTCTTTCGTCATCGCTGTCCTGGTCGCCGTCGTCATCGCTGTCGTGGACGCTGTCCTGGCGCTGTCCTGGCCGCTGTCCTGACCGCTGTCCTGGCCGCTGTCGTGGTCGCAGAACGCGATCGTGAAGGCCGTCGCGGCTGACCCAGCGATCGTGGGCTGCTGCGGACAGGTTTGTTCCGCGCCGAGGGTCACCCGTCCCACGCCGTCACACTACGGTGGCCCGGCCGAGTTACGCGGCGGCGACCGAGTTACGCGTCGTAGCGCGTAACTCGGTCAGGAACGCGTACCTCAGCGGGATGGAGCGCGTAACTCAGCGGGATGGAACGCGTACCTCAGCGGGACGGAACGCGCACCTCAGCGGGACGGAACGCGCACCTCAGCGGGCGGAGTCAGAGGACGGCCATGCCCTCGATGGGTGAAGACGCCTGCGCGTGATGGCGTCGCGGTATCCGGCCGGCCCGTCGGGCAAGCCGGCCGGCCTGGACAGCCGAAGCCATCGCGGCGGCCATCATCGCGGGCTGCTGGGCGCGAGTCACGGCCGAGGCAAGCAGCACCGCATCGCAGCCGAGCTCCATGGCCAGCGCCGCGTCAGAGGCGGTCCCGATGCCGGCATCGAGGATGACAGGGACCTGAGCCTCGCTGACGATCAGCTCGATGTTGTGCGGGTTGTGGATCCCCAGGCCGGTGCCGATCGGTGAACCGAGCGGCATCACCGCGACGCAGCCGACCTGCTGCAGCCGACGCGCCAGTACTGGGTCGTCATTGGTGTAGGGCAACACGGTAAAGCCTTGTGCGACAAGCCGTTCAGCGGCATCGAGCAGCTCGATCGGATCCGGCAGCAGGGTACGTTCGTCGGCGACGACTTCGAGCTTCACCCAGTCCGTCTCGAGCGCCTCGCGGGCCAGCTGGGCGGTCAGTACCGCCTCGTGCGCGGTCCGGCAGCCCGCCGTGTTGGGCAGGATCCGAACCCCGCGCTGGTCCAGTACGTCGATGATCGAGCCGCGGGTGCCTGCGTCAGCACGGCGCATTGCCACCGTGCACATCGAGGTTTGCGACGCGACCACGACCTCGTCGACCACCTGCATGCTCGGTGCGCCCCCGGTGCCCAGGATCAACCTCGAGGCGAACTCGGTACCGGCGATCACGAAGATGTCATCAGCCATCTCAGCCTCCCTGCACAGCGGTGAGCAGTTCGATGTGTTGGCCGTCGGACAGCACATAAGCCTGCCAGTCCCCGCGCGGAACGACCTCGCCATCGACCGCGGCGGCGCTGCCCCGGGTGGCGCCGAGATGATCTTCCAGCAGCCGCTTCAGGGTCAGTGCGTCCTCCACCGTGCGGATGGCACCGTTGATGATCAGTTGCATGCGCTCGTCTCCACGTTCGTCAGTCGATCCGTGCCGAGTCGATCCGTGCCGAGTTCATCTGTGCCGAGTCGATCAACGGAGAACCGGTCGGGCGTGAAGGGGGCAAGCACCTCGGGCAGCGTGCCGTCGGCGATCAGCGCGGCAATGCCGTCTGCGGTGACCGGTGTCAGCAAAATTCCGTTGCGGTAATGGCCGGTCGCCACGATCAAGCCGTCGAGGCCACTCGGTCCGACGATCGGCGCGTTGTCTGGCGAGCCCGGCCGGACACTGGTGCTCACCTCGACGAGTTCAGCTTCACCGAGCAGCGGGACGAGGGATTGGGCGTCGCGCAACAACTCATACACTGCACCGGCCCGCGGACGCGTGTCGAAACCGGCGTCCTCGCTGGAGGCGCCGATGACCAGTTCACCATTGGTGCGCGGCACGATGTACACCGGCGAGCCCTTTACCGAACCGCGAACGATGTGCGGCAGCAAGGGTGGCCCCGACGCCCGCAACCTGACGGTCTGCCCTTTGACCGGACGAACCGGGGGGAGCGCGGCGTCGGGTACTCCATCAAGTTGGCGTGACCACGCGCCGGCGGCGAGCACCACGGTGCCGGCGTCGAGGCGCTCGCCATCGTCGGTGCGCACGGCGATTGCCCGGCCGTTGCTCGTGACCACGGCGCTTGCTCGGGCGTGCACGATCCGAGCACCGGCACGCTCCGTTGCGAGCAGCAATGCATTGATCAGCAGGCGGTTGTCGACTTGATGGTCGTCGCGGGCCAGCAGGCCGCCCGGCAGTCCGGCGGCCAGTGCCGGGACTTCGCGCCGCAGTTCACGTCCGGTGAGCAGTTCGGACCGCCTACCGAGCGAGGTCGCGTAGCGCTGCAGGTCCTGTAGCGAGGACAGGTCGGCGGCATCCCAGGCCGCGACCACCGTGCCGCACTGTACGTATCCGACCTCGAGTCCGGTGGCCTCGGTCAACTCGGCTACGAAGCCGGGGTAGCGGGCAGCGGAATCGAGGTTGAGATCAAGCAGCGGTGCCTCACCGAAGTGCAGCTCGGTCACCGGGGCCAGCATGCCGGCCGCAGTGTTCGAAGCTCCGGAGCCGGGCGCCGGGTCGACAACGGTGACCACCGCGCCGCGTTGGGCGCAGCGCCACGCGATGCCGAGACCGATCACGCCAGCCCCGATCACGACGACATCAGACATGCCTGCACTTCCGGTACGCACGGGTGACGGATCGCTGGGAAGCTGCCTCCCTGCGCCGGTATTACCCGGATCAGGTCCGACGGTCGGCGGCTCCCAGCCAGCCCTCTCAGCCCGGTCCGCACCGAGCTCCCGTGTTCGCAATCGACCTTACGCCTGGAGCAAAAGCGACACCGGTTGCGGCCGTGCTGTGGGGACGATGCTCAGTCGACCTCGACGGTGAGGTGACCGGTGTCGAGGTCGTACACGCAGCCGATCACCGATAGGTCGGCGGGCAGGTAGGGCGAGCTGCGGATCTTGCGGACATCGCCGGCCAGCGTTGCTCGTTGATCGGCAATGGTCGAGAAATCCAGGCTGCGGGTGTCCACGCCGGAGGTCGCCAGGATTTCGGCGTGCACCTGCTCGTCGGTCACCTTCGACATCCGGCAGTCGGTGTGCGCCACCACCATCACCCTGTTGACGCCGAGCAGGTGCACGGCCAGCACCAGGGTGCGGAGCACGTCGTCGGTGACCCGGGCACCGGCGTTGCGAAGGATCTTGGCGTCGCCCTTGGTCAGGCCGAGCATGGCCAGCGGATCGATGCGCGAATCCATGCACGTGACGACGCCGAGACCGCGTGCCGCGCGCCCTTCAAGGTGCAGGCTGCGGTATTTCGACGCGTAATCGGCGTTGGCGCTCAGCACGTCGGCAAAGGCGTCGCTCATGGTTCGATTCCAGCAGACGGCGTCGGCGTGCTGTACGGCGGGTGTCGCAGGCTGCCTCGGACGGTTCAATCGGCTGGCCGGAGCGGGGGATGATTCGGTCGAGGATTGTCTGACCTTGGAGCGGGATGATGGTGCTGGACAACTGTGGCGAGCTATCGATTCGGAGGGCACATGGGTAGTGCGTCGAAGCCGGACGACGTTGCAGCCGATGCAGACGCAATTGCAGCCGATGCGGACGACGTTGCAGCCGATGCAGATGCAGGTGCCGTTGTTCTCGGGGACGTCGGTGGCGATCCGGCCTGTTGGCTACACCTCGTCTGTGAGGAATGCGGAGCGCTGGAGGATGCCCCGAACGCCAGGCGGTGTTCCCGGTGCGGCGCACCGCTGGTCGCGAGGGACCGCGACTAGATAGGTGGCGCGGTTGTGTCCTGCTGATCATGAATGCGCTGGGATTCAGCCGTTGGGCGTGATGATGGTGATGCCGGCTGTGCGACGTTGCGCCATGGTCGCGAGCTGGTTGCCGGCATTGTCGAGGCTGATCTGGTCGGCTACGAGGCGGCCCGGATCAAGTCGTCCGGCGGAGATGTCGGCGAGCAGTTCGGGGTAGGAGTGTGCGGCCATGCCGTGGCTGCCGTAGATCTCCAATTCGTTGGCGACGACCTGCGCCATGGGCAGCGGTGCGGGGTCGGCATCGGCCACCATCAGTCCGACCTGGACGTGCCGGCCGCGCTTGCGCAGGCTCAGTATCGAGTTGCCGCAGGTCATCACGCTGCCCAATGCATCGATCGATACGTGAGCACCACCGGCGCTGATTCGCCTTACGGCTGCGGGCACATCCTCGTTGGTCGCGTCGATGGTTGCGGCCGCGCCGAGGTCGACGGCCAGGTCGAGCGCTGCCGATGCGGTGTCGATCGCGATGATATGCGCGCCGCGCGAGACACCGATCATGACAGCGGACAAGCCAACCCCACCGCAGCCGTGTACGGCGACCCATTGGTCTGTTTGGATGCGGCCATGCGCAATGAGTGCGCGATACGCGGTGCTGAATCGGCAGCCCAGGCTGGCGGCGGTGACGAAGTCGATACTGGCAGGAAGGCTGACGAGATTGATGTCGGCATGATTGACGGCGACTCGTTCGGCGAACGATCCCCATTGTGTGAATCCGGGCTGGGACTGGTTGTCGCAGACTTGTTGCTCGCCGGCGCGACACGGAGCGCACACGCCGCAGGCGCAGACGAACGGGACTGTTACTCGGTCGCCGACCCGCCACTGCTGTACATCGGGGCCGACCTCGGAGACGGTTCCCGCGAACTCATGCCCGGGCACCTGGGGCAGTCGGATCGTCGGATCATGCCCCATCCAGCCGTGCCAGTCGCTGCGGCACAGTCCAGTGGCGGCCACGTCGATCAGCACGCCGTCCGGCGGGCACACCGGATCGGGCACCGACTGAACTGTCGGAGCCTGCTGAAACCGCTCGTACAGCAATGCCTTCACGCTGAGAATCCTTTCCCGACGGCTCGTGCAGCGGAAACAAACCCACCTTGGGACAGCATTCGACTATCCGTCGGGTACGGCCGCAGGCGCGTCGGCATTGCCGAGTAGTTGTTCCCAGTCGAGTCGGTTGTGTTGGGGTTTCTGCTGGGGGTCGATCCAGGGTGGCGGGAGCCAGTAGGGCAGGCCGTCGCGGATTTCACACTGCCAGCCGATGGTCTGGAATTCGCGGTGGTGGTGTCCGCAGACGAGGGTCAGGTTGTTCAGATCGGTCTGTCCGCCTTGCCACCAGGGGATGACATGGTGTCGTTGACACCAGTCCGGTGGGGTGTCACAGCCCGGGAAGGTGCAG
>DASXHV010000227.1:0-1764 GCA_036488285.1 Jatrophihabitans sp.
GATCTTGTAGAAGCGCTCGCCATCCTCGAGCTGAACCCGACCGGTGACGTCGGCGATCGGCGCCTTGCCGCGCGGCACGCGCGCCTCGAACAGCTCCTGCACACGTGGCAGACCGCCGGTGATGTCCTCACCGACACCACCCTGGTGGAAGGTACGCATGGTCAGCTGCGTGCCGGGCTCACCAATCGACTGCGCGGCAACGATTCCCACGGCCTCGCCGATGTCGACCAGCTTGCCGGTGGCCATCGAGCGGCCGTAGCAGGTCGCACACACACCAGTACCGGTGGTGCAGGTCAGCACGGAGCGGACCTTGACCTGCGTGACCCCGGCCGCGAGCAGCGCCTCGATCTGCGGATCACCCAGGTCCTCGCCACGAGCGATGACCACGTTGCCCTTCTCGTCAGCCGCGTCGGTACCCAAAGTCCGTGCGTACGCTGAGGTTTCGATGTGCGGGTCGCGGATCAGGGTGCCGTCGGGCTGACGCTCGGCCAGCTCGACCAGGATGCCGCGCTCGGTGCCACAGTCGGTCTCGCGAACGATGACGTCCTGCGACACGTCGACCAGACGACGGGTCAGGTAACCCGAGTCGGCGGTACGAAGTGCGGTGTCCGCCAGACCCTTTCGGGCGCCGTGGGTGTTGATGAAGTACTCCAACACCGTCAGGCCCTCACGGAACGACGACTTGATCGGGCGTGGGATGAACTCACCCTTCGGGTTCGTCACCAGACCCTTCATGCCGGCCAGCGTTCGCGTCTGGGTGAAGTTACCGGTGGCACCCGAGTCGACGATCGTGATGATCGGGTTGTCGGACGGGTAGTGCTCGCGAAGAGCCTCACCCACCTTGTCGGTGGCTTCCTTCCAGATCTCCACCAACGCCTCGTTGCGCTCGTCCTTGTTCAAAGCACCACGCTGGTACTTCTTTTCGACCCCGTCGGCTTCCTTCTCGTAGGCGTCGAGGATCTCACCCTTGTTCGGCGGCACGAGCACGTCGGCCATCGAGACGGTGACACCCGAGCGGGTGGCCCAGTGGAACCCGGCGTCCTTGAGCTTGTCGACGGTCTGGGCGACCACGATCATCGGGTAGCGCTCGGCCAGGTCGTTGATGATCGCAGCCTGCACCTTCTTGTGCATCTGCTTGTCCACGAACGGGTACCCGACGGGCAACAGCTCGTTGAAGATCACCCGGCCCAGCGTCGTCTCGGCGATCCAGGCATCGCCTGGCTGCCAACCGTTTTGACCGAACCGCTCCGCTTCGATCTCGGCAGGCGGACGCAGCTGCGTCAGCCGGACCTTGATCTTGGCGCGCACGCTCAGCGCGCCGCGGTCCATCGCCATGATTGCCTCGGCCGGTGAGGCGTACGCGCCCGACTCCGGGTGATTCTTGGCGGCGGGCGTGTATTCGCCGGTGTCGCCAGGGATCTCGGTGGTCAGGAAGTACAGCCCGGTCACCATGTCCAGTCGCGGCATGGCCAGCGGGCGACCCGAGGCCGGCGACAGGATGTTGTTCGACGACAGCATCAGGATGCGGGCCTCGGCCTGCGCCTCGGCACTCAGCGGCAGGTGCACGGCCATCTGGTCACCGTCGAAGTCGGCGTTGAACGCCTCACACACCAACGGGTGCAGCTGAATGGCCTTGCCCTCCACCAGCTGTGGCTCGAAAGCCTGGATACCCAGCCGGTGCAGAGTCGGTGCACGGTTCAGCAGCACCGGGTGCTCGGCGATGACCTCTTCGAGGACGTCCCACACCTGCGGACGCTGACGCTC
>DASXHV010000010.1:0-17821 GCA_036488285.1 Jatrophihabitans sp.
GGTGGCCGCGGTGTACCCCGGCCAGCAGCTGAAAACCTGACCGCGGATGCCTGCCACCGATGCGTACGGGCTCGACCTCGAGCAGCTCGGCAACGCGCAAACGATCGTCAACGAGGTCAAGGCCGAAGGGCTGCCCGCCCGCGCGGCCGAGATTGCGTTGATGACCGCCGATGCCGAGTCCTCGTTGCGCAACCTGCACTCCGGTGACCGCGATTCACAAGGGCTATTCCAGCAACGCCCATCCCAGGGCTGGGGCTCGGTCGCGCAAGTGACCGATCCGGTGCACGCCACCCAATCGTTCCTGTCCCGGCTCAAGTCCGTCACCGGCTGGCAGTCCCAGGCGCCCTGGCTGGCCGCGCAGGCCGTGCAGGTCAGCGCCTACGCCGACGGCTCCAACTACCAGAAGGATTGGGCGAGCATGGCAGCAGAAGCCGATGCGCTCTACGGCGCCGGCGCCGGCGTGCAGGTTCCCGGCGGCGCCACCTCGGCCCCCGTCAGCGGCGGCGCGAGCATCCAGACCATCGGCCAGATCACCGGCGGCGTCCAGCCGGCGTCCTGGTCCAACCTGCTGCCCTGGAACTGGGGCAAAGACTTGTCCGCCGCGCAGGCCGGCCTGGTGCAGTCGGTGACCTCGTTCACCCTGAAACTCGCGTTCATCGGCGGCGGTGTCGGCCTGGTCCTGCTCGGCGCCTACCGCGCGGCCGCGCCCGCCCGCGAGGCGGTCGGACAGAAGGCCGAGCAGCAGGCCGGCCAGGTCGCCCAGGTCGCCAAGGTCGCCGCGGTGGCCGCATGAGCAACGCAGCCGTGGACTACGCCACCGCCCAGCTCGGCAAACCGTACGTGTGGGCCGCGGCCGGCCCGAACAGTTTCGACTGTTCCGGGCTGACCATGCGCGCCTGGCAGGCCGCCGGCCAGAGCCTGACCCACTTCACCGTGGCCCAGTACGCCGAAACCCAGCACAAGCCGATCGAGCAGGCCACCCCCGGCGACCTGATCTTCTGGATGGACAACACCGGCTACATCCACCACGTTGCCATCTACATCGGCGGCGGCCAGGTGATCGAGGCGCCCACGGACGGAATCCCCGTTCGGCAAAGGGCAATCAGCGTCACCGAATCCGAAATCATGAAGACAGTGGGCGCGTTGCCCGCCTCAGCCGGCGGCGGGCAAGCAGGTAGCGCGAGCGTCCCCGGCGGCGCGACCGCGGCCCCGGTCGGCGGACCGAGCATCCAGACCATCGGCCTGATCACCGGCGGCGTCCAGCCGGCGTCCTGGTCCAACCTGCTGCCCTGGAACTGGGGCAAAGACTTGTCCGCCGCGCAGGCCGGCCTGGTGCAGTCGGTTACCTCGTTCACCCTGAAACTCGCGTTCATCGGCGGCGGTGTCGGCCTGGTCCTGCTCGGCGCCTACCGCGCGGCCGCGCCCGCCCGCGATGCCATCAACCAGCAACTCTCGTAAGGGGAAAGTCGATGCGTGATAAGACAGTTTCCGAAGCTCGGCCCCAGCACGACCCGCACCACAACACCCAGTACCGGCCCGGTGAGCTGGAGCTGCTGACCGTGTTCAACGACTCGATCCGCCAGCTACACCACACCATCGCCAGCCAGAACGCCGTGCGGCTGCGCGGGCACCGGCACAGCGAGCTGCCCCAGCACGTCGTGACCGGCGGTGCCTTCCAGCGGGTGACCACCAGCGCGTGTGAATGGGTCGGCCTGTCGCTGTTCGAGACCGGCGGGGTCAACCCGATCACGGTTGCCCTGCTCGACGGTGAGGACGCCGGCGGCGATTTCGTGGCCGCCTTCGCCCTGGCCGCCGGCGGATCGACCACGCTCAAATTCCAGAAGGGTGTCGCGTTCACCCGCGGCCTGGTCGTCGTCGGCAAGCTCGGTACCGGCTCGGCGCTCGGCTCGATCTACATCGGGCAGAACTGATGCTCGGCAACTCCGCGAACCTCGTCACCGTAATCCTGGGCGTCATCTTCATGGTGGGTTTCGCCTGGCGGGTACTGCGGAAACTCACTCAGATAGTCCGTCTCCTTCGCGCGCTGCTCACCCTGTCCACCGACGTGGCCGCGCTCAAGATTTCCGCTGCCACCGAGGCGCGCTGGCGCGCCGAAGCCGAGCAACGGATCGCCGCGCTCGAACGCCTGGGCACGGTGCACACCATCGCAACAACCACCGAGACCGTGGAGGTCCACCATGCTCCGTAACAACACCCTGATCCTGGCCCTGGTGGCCAGCATCGCGCTGATCGGCGCCATCGTGCTGGCCGCGCTGCACGACCCGATCCCCGAGTTCGTGCCCAGCATCGCGCTGGCCCTGATCGGCGCCCTGGCCGGCGTCGTCATCCCCCAGGCCACCATCGTGACGCAGGCCAGCCAGCCCGAGAAGCCGGCGCCCAGTGACCCGACCCCGCCGGCTACCACCGCCGCGGCCCCGGTCACTCTCGTCGCTGTTCCGCCCGTCCTGCCCGCGGCATGAAAGGCAGCCGGCCCGCGGCACTCGCTGACCGCCACACCGAGATGGTCCTGGGCGGCGTGCTGTTCGTATTCGCGTCCTGGCTGATCTGGGACGCCTACGAGGGCCGCGGCCGGCCTCGCCCGTTCCTGGCGCGCTTCCTGCCGTGACTCTCCCCAACGACGGCAAGGCATTCACGCTCAAGCCTGGCGGGCCGGCGGTGGAGCTCACCGAGTACGCATTCCCCGGCGTGCTCGTGATCAACACCGCCACCGCTGGGCTTGTGTGGCTGGGCGCCGGCTCCGCAGTCGGCCCCCAGGACGGCATCCCGCTCGAACCCTCGACAGCTGCCCCCTGGACCCGCGCCAGCCCGCTGTTCGCGGTCCTGGACGCCGCGGCGACCGCGCCGGTGACTTTGTACATGACCGCCAGCACATCCCGCTGGGATCCCTCACCAACCGCGATCGGCGCCGCGGTCGCCGCGCAGCTGCTCGCCACCGGCGTGCCCAACGTCCTGGTCCAAGACATCATTGCCACGAACACAGTCGTCCCGGCCGGCACCGGCGTCGCGATCACCGGGCTCAACAAGTACGCATCCATCATCGCGTTACCGGGCTACGACTCGCGCTTCGCCGCCTGCATCCGGCTGGACTGGCTCGTCGGGGGCGCCGGCGGCCAGCCGGTGGACACCGTCTTCGCGTCCGCGGTGGCCGAGTTCCCGAGCGGTGGTCCCATATCCAGCGCCGTGCAACCGCTGGCGCTGCCCGTCCGCGGCGACACCCTGCTCTGCACAAAGATCACCGCCGGCGCCGTGCTCGGCATGGGAATCGGTGTCATCGGCAGCAACCGCCCCGAGCCCGGTAACGGCCGAATGTTGAATGACCACCAACTCGCGCGGCTGATGGTCACCAATCAGGCCGCATTCGTGGCCGGAACACCGGCGCCCCTGATCAATGCAGACGGCGGCCGCAATATCACCGGATTCAACGGCGAAATGGTGCTCGATGCGTTTGCCAATGTCGCAGGCGTATTCGAGTGCACCTACATTCAGCAGAACGGCGCGCTGATCAACGGCGGGAACGCAATCGTCGGCATCGCCGTGGCCGCCAACGTCCACTCGCAAATCCGGTACAACCACCCTGCGCTAGCGCTCGCGCAATGGGCATTCGTCCCGACACCCTCACTGGCATCCGGCGCGTTCGCCCAATTGCAAATGACCGGAATCAACAACCCGTAATTACGCGCACGCTGCGCGCGCCCGCTTCGCCCCTTGTGTACCGCCGCGCCATGCCGCTCCTGACTCCGCGCTTTACAGCGACGATCCCCGGTGCTACGTTCCTGCCATGCCAGATGACGACGTGAATTTAGTGCTTGCGGGCGGCGCTGCTGAACTCCTGGAGGTGTCGCGTCCAACCGTCTACAGGTACATCCGCGAGGGCCTCCTGCGCCCCGCTGGCAAGAACCAGTACGGGCAACTGCTGTTCGACGTGGCCGACGTCAACGAGGCCAAAAAAGCCGCGCACGCAAGGCGATTCTCCATCGCCGAACCTGCCTAGACACTCTCTCCCCCGGAGCTGCGAAGTGAATGACAGCCGTCTCTCAACATTATGTCATTCCCATTCGCGATTCGTGCGAATCATCTACTTGGCTCAGCATCGGCCTACCCCCGCAAGTAAGCTCCGCCGGCTGTCCAGCCGTACATCAGCGGCCGCGCCGTTTCCGCCGGCCCCGTGCAGTCTGGCTGTACGGGGGCCGGTCCACCCCGCTAACTCACTACTGTGGCCCTACTCCCTACGGGCGTCCGCGGATGACCGTCTTCCCGTTGCGTCGCTCGGTCGGGTTAAGGGCAGCAACGGCATCATCGAAGTTCGCGACGACGCCGATGTTCGTCCGCAACCGTCCGTCCCGCACCCGCTGGACAATTTCAGTCAGTTGAGCGCGATCGGACTCGACAACGAAGTCGATCGCTAGACCATCCGCCGGGCGTGCTTCGGGTGGCCCGACGACGGTCACCAGTGTTCCGCCGGCCCGGATCAGGCCTGCGGACCGCTGCTGGACGTCGCCGCCGATCACGTCGAATACCAGATCGACGCCGCCGAGGTCCTCCAGCGCATCGTTCTCAAGATCGACGAACTCATGCGCACCGAAGTCGAGCGCCTTCTGGCGGTCGGCAGCGCGGCCGGTGCCGATGACGAACGCGCCGGCCTCGCGCGCGAGTTGGGTCACCATCGTTCCGACTGCGCCGGCCGCGCCGTGCGCGAGGACGCTCTGGCCCGCCTGAAGGCGGCCGTGCTGAAACAGTCCCTGCCACGCGGTCAGTCCCGAGATCGGCAGGCTCGCGCCCACCGTGAATTCGACGTCGCCGGGCAGCGGCGCGAGGTTGCGTGCCTCGATGGCGACATACTCAGCCAGGGTGCCGTCGCGATGCCAGTCGGCGAGACCGAACACCCGCTGTCCTACCGACAGCCCCGTCGTGCCGTAGCCGAGTACGGTGACCACTCCGGCCAGTTCGTGGCCGGGGATCGACGGTGTTCGGTCACGGTCGCGCCGATCGGTCCAAGTTGAGGGCCATTCAAGCTCGGTTGGAACGAATCCCGATGCATGGATCTGAACAATGACGTCGTTGATCGCTGCCGACGGCTCGGGCCGTTCTAGCAGCGTCATTCCGGCCGTTCCTACGGCCTGATCAGTTACGACGATCGCTTTCATGGAGGTTGTCCCCTTACTCATATCTCTTGTGGCTGTGGGTTTTTCGGGTGGACCGGTAGGTGAACTTTGTTGTCTATTTTTGGGCTTGCTAGCCCACTTCTTGCAGTCAACACCACTCACAATTGGGCTGTCAAGCCCAATTCGCGGTATCGTGTGAAGCATGGAACCCACTACGGGAGCTCGGGAGCCTCACAAGCTCACCGACAAGGGGCAGGCGACGCGTGCCCGCATCCTGGAACAGGCTGCGGATCTCATTTACACCAAGGGTGTCCACGCCACGAACAACGAGAAGCTCCGCCGCGCCGCCGGCGTCAGCGGATCGCAGCTCAACCACTACTTCCCGACCAAGGAGAGTCTCGTCCTAGCAGTCATCGCGTGGCAGGCCGGGCGCGTCCTCGCGTTCCATCGCGGTGAGCGATTCGCCTGCTTCGACAACCTCAACGCGTTTCGGGAGTGGGCGGATTACTACATCGCCTACGAGCGCGCCTTCCAGGAAGGCTGCAGCCTCGGCTCCCTCGCGAGCGAGATCATCAAGACGGATCTTGACGTTCACGAGGAGCTTGCCGGTGCGTTCGATCAGTGGAGGGACATTTTCCGTGATGGACTTCAGCGGATGCAGCGACGCAGTCGCCTCAGCGCTGACGCGGATCCCACTCGGCTGGCCAATCTGCTCATCTCTGCGTTCCAGGGCGGCATGCTCCTCGCTCAGGTCGCTCGGGATATCACCCCGCTAAAAGACGCGTTGCAGACAGCCATCGACTACGTGCAGACCTTCGCGACGTCTCCCGACGCCGACGTACTCCAAGCTCGGTAGCCGCCGACGCCACGAAATATCCGGTCACTATGTCCGTGTACCCGTCCCCGAACCGCGGCCGCACGAGCCCGCCCGACCGCCGCGGCCGTTGCACGAACTCCGCATCTCCCGCTGTCATGGAGGCATAGCGTGTCCGCGCTTCCCGCTCCGGACTCGGCCCTGGCCCAGACAGCACGTAAGGCCTGTCTCCCCCAGCGGTCTAACCGAATAGTTGTCGAACGAATATTGCTGGTTCCCAGTACAACGAAGGGCGGCGGGATGGCCCACCGCTCCCTCTGCGTAGGCATGCCCGTTCAGTCAGGCGGATCCTCGCCGGTGAGCCCGTCCACGGACTCACGGAGTAGGTCGGCATGGCCGGCGTGCCGCGCATATTCCTCGATCAGGGTGATCAAGATGTATCGCAGACTCGGCGACTCGCCGCTCTGGGTGATGTACCGGCCCAGCTGATCCAGCCCGCCGTCGGCCAGCGCCGCCGCGACCACGGCGCGCGAACGGGCGACCGAGTCCTGCCAGAGTGTCAGCAGCTGCTCGGGTGTGTCCTCGGCAGCTGAACGCCACTCCCAGTCGGAGTCGGCGTCCCAGTCCACCGCGTCCCACGGAGGCCCCGGCTTGCGCCCGAGCAGCAGCCGGGCGAAATGGTCGTCCTCGACGGCAGCCAGATGCTTGAGCAACCCGCCCAACGACATCAGCGAGGGGCCGAGCGTCGCCCTGAGACCGGCCGCGTCCAGCCCCCCGCATTTCCACGCGACGAGCGCGCGCTGACGCTCGAGCGACCCCAGAAACGTGGCGGTCTCGTCGCCCGCCAGCGGCGGTTCCGCCCGGCCATGCTCTGCTGCGTCCGTCATGGGACCACAGGCTATTGGCAGGCACTGACGCCGTGTCTTTTACGTGCGCGCCGCGGCATTCGATAATGGCCATGCCGGGGTCGAGAAGCCTATCCGCGCGGCAACGTCGGTGCTTCTGTTAATGCCGACTGAAAACGAACCCTGTGGTGCCGGTCAGCAGCTAGTGGCCGGCCGGCGATTGTGCAACATGTTCCGGCCCCAGCCCGGAGGAAGTTGCACAATCGCGGGGGTGTGGGGTGACCCTCTAACCTCCCCCTCCCCCTCCCCCTCCCCCTACCCCTCCCCGCTGCGCGCGTCGAGTAGGTGACGCACGTCGAGCAGGTGAAGGCAATCGGCACGAATCCGTCATCGGTTAGTCTCAGCGCTTGCTGTCGCCCCGCTGGACGGAGTTCATGGAGGATTCGGTGACCGAGCAAGCCATGCCGAAGGTTGTCGTCGTCGTTCCGACATACAACGAAAGGGAAAGTCTACCGATTCTCATCGACACGCTTCAGTCCCTCGACATGCCCAACTTGCATGTCCTCGTCGTTGATGACAACTCCCCCGACGGCACCGGCGACGTCGCCGACAAGCTCGCGCTCGACTCGGCCGGACGGATCGGTGTGCTGCACCGCACCGCGAAGGATGGGCTGGGGCGCGCCTACGTGGCCGGAATCACCCGCGCGCTGCACGAAGGTGCCGACATCGTGGTTCAGATGGATGCCGACCTTTCCCATCCCGCTTCGGTCATCCCGACCATGGTGGACACGCTGCAGTCCACCGACGCGTCCGTCGTCGTGGGGTCCCGTTATGTCACCGGCGGTTCGACGGCCGCCGACTGGCCGTGGCACCGCAAGGCCCTGTCGGTTTGGGCAAACCTGTACGTCAACGCAATCCTGCGGCTGCACGTGAAGGACGCGACCGCAGGTTTCAAGGCATGGCGCGCTTCGACGCTCGCCGTGATCGACGTAGCCTCGGTCCGTAGCAACGGGTATTCCTTCCAGGTCGAGATGAATTACCGCGCCCTCAAGCACCGACAAAAGATCGTCGAGGTACCCATCCGGTTCAAGGAACGCGTCGAAGGCGCGTCGAAAATGACCCTGCGGGTGCAGCTCGAATCGGCCCTTACGCCCTGGAAGCTCATATTGCGCAAGCACTAGCAGTGCCCCAAGGCTTTGCGCGACGGTGGTCGCTGACGTTGCCGCTGGCCTGCGGCGAGCGAGTAGGGTCGAAGTGCTCGAACTACTCGGTTTACCTGGACTGATTTGACGGCAGCTTGGCAACCAGGACAAAAATGCCTAAAGAGCCTCGCGGGATCCGTCCGCGGCTCCGGGCATGTGACATGACGGAGGCGCGTGTGGCAGCACCGGCAAGCGAGGCCACAGAGGCTCTGAAGCAGCTTCTGGATCAACGAGTGGTCGTACTGGACGGCGCGTGGGGCTCCATGCTCCAAGGTGCCGGACTCACCCCGGCGGACTATCGCGGGCAACGGTTACCGGATCATCCGAAGGATGTCACCGGCGACCCGGACCTACTCAACCTGACCCGTCCCGATGTCATTCTGGACGTACACCGACAGTATTTGGCGGCCGGTGCCGACATCACCACCACGAACACCTTCACCGCGACCAGCATCGGGCAAGCCGACTACCAACTCCAGCCGCTCGTCCGGGAGATGAACCTTGAGGGTGCCCGACTCGCTCGGCAGGCGGCCGACGAATTCGGCGGCCGGTTCGTCGCCGGCTCGATCGGACCGTTGAACGTCACACTGTCGCTGTCTCCCCGAGTGGAGGACCCGGCGTACCGGGCGGTGTACTTCGATCAGGTTCGGGCCGCGTATGCGGAGCAGATGCAGGCTCTCGTCGACGGCGGCGTCGACCTGCTGCTGATCGAGACGATCTTCGACACCCTGAACGCCAAGGCCGCGATCGCGGCCGCCCGCGATGTCGCCCCGGATCTGCCGCTGTGGATCTCGGTGACCATCGTCGACCTCAGCGGACGAACGCTGTCAGGCCAGACCGTCGAGGCATTCTGGAGCGCGATCGAACACGCCCATCCCCTGGTCGTTGGCATCAATTGTTCGCTGGGTGCTGCGGAGATGCGTCCGCACATCGCTGAGCTGTCCCGGTTTGCCAATACCTACACCGCCTGCCACCCCAACGCCGGCTTGCCGAACGCGTTCGGCGGATATGACCAGACACCGGACGAGACCGCCGAGATGCTCGGCGAATTCGCTGGATCAGGAATGGTCAACATCGTCGGCGGATGCTGCGGGACGACGCCGGCGCATATCGCGAAGATCGCAGCCGCCGTTGCCGGTCTGCCACCACGCACGGTCCCGGCACCAGCACCGAGTACCCGCTTCAGCGGCCTTGAGCCCTTTGCCATCGGGCCCGACACCGGGTTCGTCATGATCGGCGAGCGCACCAACGTCACCGGATCCAAGCGATTCCGCCGGCTCATCGAGGCCGACGACCACCAGGGCGCGGTGGACGTGGCCCTGGAACAGGTTCGCGGCGGGGCAAACCTGCTCGACGTCAACATGGACGCCGACCTGCTCGACAGCGAGCAGGCCATGACCACCTTCCTGAACCTGATCGCGACGGAGCCCGAAGGCGCGCGTCTTCCCATCATGATCGACAGCTCCCGGTGGTCCGTGCTGGAAGCCGGCCTGAAGTGTGTGCAGGGCAAGGGCGTCGTCAACTCGATCAGCCTCAAGGAGGGCGATGAGCCGTTCCTGCGACAGGCTCGCCGGATTCATGACTACGGCGCCGGCGTCGTCGTGATGGCCTTCGACGAGAAAGGACAGGCCGACACGGTCGAGCGCAAGGTGTCGATCTGCGGGCGCGCCTACGACCTGCTTACCCAGCAGGCAGGTTTCGCAGCAGAGGACATCGTGTTCGACCCCAACGTTCTCGCAGTGGCTACCGGAATAAGCGAGCACAACGGCTACGCGAAGGCCTTCCTCGACGCGCTGCCGCTGATCAAGCAGCGCTGCCCCGGGGCCCGCACCAGCGGTGGGATCTCCAACCTGTCCTTCTCCTTCCGCGGCAACGACGTGGTACGCGAGGCGATGCATTCGGCCTTCCTGCTACACGCGGTGCGCGCCGGGTTGGACATGGGCATCGTCAACGCCGGCCAACTCGTGGTCTATGAGGACATCCCGGCAGACCTGCTCGAGTTGGTGGAGGATGTGCTGTTCGATCGGCGCCCCGACGCCACCGACCGGCTGGTCACTTTCGCCGAGACGGTCACCGGCTCCGGCACCGAGCGCACGGTGGATCTGTCATGGCGGGACAGTTCGGTGGAAGAGCGGCTGGCGTACGCGCTCGTGCACGGCATCGTCGACTTCATCGAGGTCGACACCGAAGAGGCTCGTCTGCTCAAAGCCCGTCCGCTGGAGGTCATCGAGGGACCGCTGATGGACGGCATGAAGATCGTGGGTGATCTGTTCGGCGCCGGGAAGATGTTCCTGCCGCAGGTCGTCAAGAGCGCTCGGGCGATGAAGCGATCGGTGGGTTACCTCGAACCGTTCATGGAAGCGGAGAAAGAAGAGGCCAGGCTGGCCGGACGTGCCGAGACCGAGCGCGGCCAGGGGACGATCGTCCTCGCGACCGTGAAGGGCGACGTGCACGACATCGGTAAGAACATCGTCGGTGTCGTGCTCGGCTGTAACAACTACCGGGTCATCGATCTCGGTGTCATGGTGCCGGCCGCCACCATCCTCGACACCGCGGTAGCCGAAGGAGCCGATGCCGTCGGGCTCTCAGGTCTGATCACGCCGTCCCTCGACGAGATGGTGGCAACTGCCGCCGAGATGCAACGCCGTGGGCTGAAACTCCCGCTCCTCATCGGCGGAGCCACAACATCGCGTCAGCACACCGCTGTCCGGATCGCTCCGGCCTACGACGGTTCCACCATTCATGTGCTGGACGCATCCCGCGTCGTAGGCGTCGTGTCCGACCTGCTCGATGACGGCCGAGCCGAGACGTTGGATGCCGGTAACCGCACCGAGCAGGAACGGTTGCGCGAGCAGCACGCCAACCGGCAGCACAAGCGACTGCTGACGCTGGAACAAGCCAGAGCCAACCGCGAGGACCTGCCGACCGACGACCTCCCGGTACCCACCTTCACCGGCACGCGGGTCGTTCAGCCCGATCTCGGGGACCTTCGTGCCATGATCGACTGGCAGTTCCTGTTCCTCGCCTGGGAGCTGAAGGGCAAGTACCCCGCGATCCTGGATCAGCCCGTCGCCCGCGAACTGTACGACGATGCCAATGTCCTGCTGGACCACATCATCGCGGACGGTCTGTTCCAGGCGCGCGGCTCGTACGGCTTCTGGCGTGCTCACTCCGACGGCGATGACATCGTGCTCGATGACGTCCCCGCCGGTGACACCGATACCGTCCGCTTCCCGATGCTGCGGCAGCAGACCGAGAAGCCCGAGGGACGAGCTAATCGGTGTCTGGCCGACTACATCGCGCCTTCAGGCGATCACATCGGCGGCTTCGCAGTCGCGATCCACGGTGCGGACGCCCTTGCCGCCAAGTACGAAGCCGAACAGGACGACTACCGGGCGATCATGGTGAAGGCTCTCGCGGATCGGCTCGCCGAGGCATTTGCCGAGTACATCCATCTGCAAGCACGGCGCGACTGGTTCGAGCCGGACGCCGAACCGGCAATCGAGGATCTGCATGCCGAGCGGTTCCGCGGGATCAGACCCGCACTCGGCTATCCCGCGTGCCCGGATCACAGCGAGAAGCAGGCGCTGTTCGACCTGCTGGGTGCGGATCGGTTGGACATGTCGCTCACCGAATCGTTCGCGATGTCGCCCGCCGCAAGTGTCAGCGGGTTGTTGTTCGGCCACCCCCAGTCGCGGTACTTCACCGTCGGGCGCATCGACAAGGACCAGGCCCAGGACTACGCGCTGCGCCGTGGCCTCGACCTTTCCGAGATCGAACGCTGGCTGAGGCCGAACCTCGGGTACGAGCCGCAATAGCGACGACGGGCGTCAACTGGGGAACATTCCACTTGTCACGTTGACGAAAGTGCCGGTGATCGCAGCAGCTCGGTCCGACGCCAGGAACGCAGCGGTATCTGCAACCTGCGCCAGCCGCGGTGAGCGACGTGTCATCCTCAGCTGATCCAGTTGGTTCAGCAGCCCCTGGAACGCTGCGTCGTCGAGATCCAGATCGCTGTTGACGGCCTTGAGCTTCGCGGGCGACAAGGTTTCGGGCAATCCGGCCGTCCAGATTCCCAACACCCGCACACCACTGGGACCGATCTCAGCCGCCAGGTTGCGGATGAACGTGTCCAGCGCGGCGTCGGCTGGCCCGGTACTGCCCATCATCGGGCTGCCGTGGGCCGATCCACTGTTCAGCGCCAGGATGACGCCGCTGCCCTGCTCCATCATGTGACGAGCCGCCGCCCGTGCCGTGAGGAAGTTGGAGGTCAGGCCGGTGGTGACGGCGTGAACCAGATCGTCCGTGCTCATCTTCACGAGCGGGACGCCTTGCACGTCGCCGCGGGTGATGAGGTTGAACGAGACGTCGATGCTGCCGGCGTGACCGACCACGGATCGCGCGTGCTCATCGACTGCACGTTCGTCCAGTGCATCGACTTCGGCCACCTCGGCCTGTCCGCCGGCAGCGACGATGTCTGCCGCAACAGCGTTGAGTGCAACTCGGGTACGGCCGGTCAGAAAGACCCGCGCACCGTCGCGGGCGAAGGCCCTGGCGACACCCCCGCCGATGGCCCCGCCCGCTCCGTAGATGATCGCGTTCTTGTCCTGCAGTGACATGTCCTACCTCCGCCGATTGGGTGTGATGCCATCTGTAACGGCGCGGACCACGAGAACTCATCGGTCGTGGCGGAGGCGGTCTTCAGTTCTGGAGCACCGACAGGATGTTTCCGGCCGGATCCTTGAACCAGGCGATGAGTGGCCCACCGTGGCGATTGATCCCTTTCTCATCCAGGCCTTCGTACTTCTCGGTCACGACGCCGCGCGCAGCGAGTTCGTCGACAGCGGCCTCGATGTCCTCGACCGGAAAGTTGAGAATCGTGTACGTGGCAGGCGTGTGGTCGGCCTTGGGGTAGATCAGGGTGTTGCGATCCCCCGCGATGTGCAAGTGAAGCATCCCGTGCTCCTCGGACACGTCAATACCGAGCGTGTCACCGTAGAACTGCTTTGCTTTCGCGATGTCGTCCACCGAGAATCCGCTGAACGCCCTGGTGTTCTCGAACATGATGGTTCCCTCCCAGAATCTGATCTGTTCGTACAGACTGGCCGCTGACCGCGCTGCCGGCTACGGGCGAAGGTCGACAGCGGTCCTGAATGATCCACCCACCTGATCGGCTATCCACTGACCGATCTGGATCTCGTCCTGACTTAGTACGGTGGCGGTGCTCATGTTTTGTCTCCCCCGGCCGGGGCAGCCCCTGCGGTTGCCTTTCATGGGGATGTAGAAGCTGCGCGGCCGGTTTCGACATGACCGATGAGACGATTTCCACAACACCGGGAGGCATCAGTGAAGTACCTGATCCTGATCTACAGCAACCCCAAGTCCCGTGCCAGATGGGAAGGCCTGACCGACGCCCAGCGAATGGAATTCGGCCTGGCGCATATGGCCGGTTCCGCGGCGCTGGCCGAGAGCGGTGAACTGATCGTGTCGGAAGGCCTCGTCGATCAGGCGCTGGCCAAGCGCGTCGCAGTGCGCGACGGCCAGATCACGACGACGGACGGACCGTTCGCCGAGGTGAAGGAGTACCTGGCCGGATTCCAGCTCGTCGACTGCGAGGGCATCGAGCGTGCCATCGAGATCGCGGCGCAGGTACCAGACGCCGCGTTCGGAGAGGTCGAGGTGCGGCCGGTGTTCGACATGAGCATCCTCGACCTGTGAACAGTCTTGAACACATCCTGCCGGCCGTCGAGGATCTGCTACGTGAGCTGGCGCCGCAGGTGCTCGGCGTCCTGGTACGGCACTACGGTGACTTCGCCGCCTGCGAGGACGCCGTGCAGGAGGCACTGCTCGCGGCGGCGGTTCAGTGGCCGAGCGACGGTGAACCGGCTAACCCCAAGGGATGGTTGATCACGGTCGCGTCCCGCCGGCGCACGGAGTTATGGCGCAGCGACTCCGCCCGCAGGCGTCGGGAAGAGATCGCTGCCGCGCTGGCGGCACCGGATCCCGAGCCCGCGTCGGGGGTCGACGACACGCTCACCCTGCTGATGCTGTGCTGCCACCCCTCGCTTACCCGGCCTTCCCAAGTAGCACTGACCCTGCGAGCCGTCGGAGGGCTGAGCACCGCGGAGATCGCGCGAGCGTTTCTCGTGCCGGAGGCAACGATCGGTCAGCGCATCAGTCGTGCGAAACAGCGGATCAAGAGTGCCGGTGCCGAATTCACAATGCCGCCGGCGCCCGAACGATCAGAGCGCATGGTGGCGGTGTTCGAGGTCCTGTACCTGATCTTCAATGAGGGGTACACCGCAAGCTCCGGTTCGTCGTTGGTTCGGGTCGAGCTCACTGCAGAAGCGATCCGGCTGACGCGCCAGCTGCATGATCGGCTGCCGGACGACGGTGAAGCGGCCGGGCTCCTGGCGCTGATGCTGCTGGCCGACGCACGCCGACCGGCCCGGACCCGCCCGGACGGGACGCTGGTGCCGCTGGCGGAACAGGACCGCGGTCAATGGAACGCTGAGGCCATCGCCGAAGGAGTCGCCCTCATCACCGAGACCCTGGCCAGCGCGCCGATCGGTCCGTATCAGTTGCAGGCCGCGATCGCCGCGGTGCACGACGAGGCCCCCAGCCCCCAGGACACCGACTGGCTTCAGATCCTCGGCCTCTACGAACTGCTGGACAGCATCGCGCCGGGGCCGATGGTCACACTCAATCGCATCGTCGCATCCGCGATGGTTCACGGCCCGCAAGCCGGTCTGCAACAGCTTGCCGATGTAGCCGGCGAGCCGGCGCTCGCCGGACACCACCGGGTGGACGCGGTACGGGCTCACCTGCTCGATCTCGCGGGCGAGCATGAGCAGGCGCGCGAGGCATTCCGCCTCGCAGCGCGGCGGACCCTGAGCCTGCCTGAACAGCGCTATCTGGAATCTCGCGCGGCTCGGTGATCCGACGCCGCGACCGATCTTTGCGCGGCGTTGGTACGGTCCGATCATGCGCATTGCATTCAAGACCGCCAACCAACACACCACGTGGCCGGACGTGCTGGCCGCGCTGGCTGATGCGCTCAGCCCGTTGCGTTAGAGGCGGCGTCAATGCCCGAGACCGCAACCGTCACCCTGTTCACGACGGGCGGCACGATATCGGCGGTGGGCGGTGATGCCGCCGGACGGCTGACTGGCGCGCAGATCCTGGCCGCGACCAGCACCTCGGCCGATGTCGCCGTCCAGGTGTGCGACTTCCGGCGGCTGCCCAGCGCGTCCCTGACCTTCGAAGACGTCGCCGAACTGGCCGATCGCATCGAGCAGGAATCTGCCGCCGGAGCAGGCGTCGTGGTCGTGCAAGGCACCGATACGATCGAGGAGACGGCGTTCCTGTTGGACCTGCTCTGCCGCAGTGACACTCCCGTCGTGGTGACCGGCGCGATGCGACGCCCCGATGTGCCCGGTGCGGACGGCCCGGCGAACCTGGCCGCTGCGATTGCGGTAGCCGCGGATCCCGACTGCGCGGGCCTGGGCGTTCTGGTGGTGTTCGCCGACGAGATTCACGCCGCGCGACATGTCCGCAAGACGCACACCACGTCCATCGCTACGTTCGCGTCACCAACCGTTGGCGCGCTCGGTTTGGTCGTGGAAGGCGAGCCGCGCATTCTGCTGCGGCCGACAGGGCCGACGCTGCCACAACAGTTGCGGTTACGACGGCAGGTACGCGTTGCCTTGGTGAGCCTGGCGCTTGGCGATCGAGGCGAACTGCTCGAAGCTGTCGATGGCCGCTTCGACGGCCTCGTAGTGGTGGGCTTCGGCGCCGGGCATGTGCCGTCCTGGCTCGTCGAACCGTTGGGTGACCTGGCCGGCCGGATGCCGGTCGTTCTGGCATCGCGAACCGGCTCGGGCCAATTGCTGACCCACACCTATCGCGGCCCGGGTTCGGAATCCGACCTGCACGCCCACGGCCTGATCTCGGCCGGTTACCTCGACCCGCCCAAAGCTCGAGTGTTGTTACATGCCCTGCTCGCCGATGAGGCCGACCACTCCCGCGTAGTCGACACGTTCGATGCCCTGGCTCGCTGACCGATGAGGCAGCGCGGGCCGTTGGACCGCTAGGGTTCTCCAATGACAGAAACGACGCGAGCAACGTCAGAGAGCCCGGCCATGGACTGGAAGATCGAGGTCGTGGTGGTTCCGGTGTCCGACGTCGAGCGGGCCAAGAAGTTCTACAGCGAACAGCTCGGCTTCACCGTGGATGTCGATCATCAGGCTGATGGAATGCGCATCGTGCAGCTGACCCCGCCCGGATCGGCGTGTTCGATCACGATCGGTGTCGGCGATGCGGTACCTGGATCGCTGAAGGGCATCCAGTTGGTCGTTTCCGACATCGCGGTGGCCCACGCCCAACTCGTGGAACGCGGCGTGCAGGTGACCCCGGTCCGGCATCTCGACGCAGGCGTGTGGATCGACGGGCCAGGCGGCCCCTGGAACTCGTTCGTGTTCTTCGACGACCCTGACGGCAACTCCTGGGCCGTCCAAGAGAGGCCGTAGCGGGTCCCTAGCGAGGCCGCAGCGACGCCGTTGCGGCGGAAAGCTGCGCCCCAAGCGCCGATAGGACGCAGAAAACACCTAGCCACGCACGCTGCGTGGCTCCGCTGAACCCAGCTGCACCCGGGCGGCGATCTCGACCAGCGCGCGGACGGCGCCGGCCGGTGGCTGTTTCGGACCGATCCAGACAGCCTTCAGTTGACGCACCAGCGCCAATCCGGTGACCGGGACGACTCGGAGCCGGCCGAGCGCCACGTCGTCGGACACGGCCAGCGAGGAAAGCGCGCCGGCACCCGCCCCTGCGATGATCGCGGCTTTTACAGACGCTGTGCCGCTCAATTGCAGGATCGGCGGAGTGGTTCCATGGTCTGACAGCGCAACGTCCAGAGCCTGCCGAGTACCCGATCCTTCTTCGCGAGTAACCAGCGCGGTGCCGGCAAGTTCAGCCGCCGTGAGGGGTGTTCGCCGCCTGGTCCACGGATGGGTTGGGGCGACGACCACCAGGAGCCGATCTCGCGCAACGGTGCGCGAACGCAGTCCCCGTGGTCGGCCAGGCCCTTCGACGAAGCCGACGTCAACCTTGCCCGCCCGGACCAGGTCATTGACGGCCTCGCTGTTCGTGGCTTGCAGGTCGATCGAGAGTGCCGGTACCCCGGCCTGCTCCTGTTCGCCACGCAGCGCGACGATCCAGCGCGGCAACAATTGCTCTGCGATCGTCAAGCTCGCCGCGACCCTGATATGCCCCGCGCGGTCGCTGCGCAAGGCGGCAAGGCCGGCGTCCATTTCGGCAGCGGCGTCGAGTACCGCCGAGGCCCATTGATTGACCAGGACCCCGGTGGCGGTCAGCTGGGACCCCCTCGGACTACGTGCCAGCAGTGCGGCACCAACCCGGGACTCCGTCGACTGAATGCGCAGTGAAAGTGCCTGTGGGGTGATTCCAAGCCGGCGTGCGGCGGTATGGATGCTGCCGCTCTCTGCCACCGCCGCGAGCGCGGACAGCGATGCCAGGTCCGGCATCCGATCGCTGAGCACATGGCCTCCCGGAGCAGCAAGTTTCCCTTGATACCCGACAAGTATTCAGCGGCTACCGGAATTGCGGAAGGTCGGACACGCTGAGATGGTGACGATTGTTGTACACCCCACCAGGCCTGATGCGGCCGTTCGAGTGTTGCCTGGCCTCGCGGTCGTCACAGCCGCAGCCTGTCTCGCTTACGCGATTTCCTGGCTGGCACCGTCGATCAACCCCTCGACCGCGGCGGTAATTCTCGGGGCGCTGCTGACCAACGCCGGACTACACCGCCCAGCGCTGCGG
>DASXHV010000048.1:0-21706 GCA_036488285.1 Jatrophihabitans sp.
ATCTTCAGCCGCGCCAGGTAGGTGCCGTCGGCGACGCATACCTGACCGGCGTGGATGGACCGCCCGATGCCGACACCGCCACCATGATGGATAGATACCCACGACGCTCCCGAGGCGGTGTTGACCAGCGCGTTCAGCAGCGGCCAGTCCGCGATCGCATCCGAACCGTCTGCCATCGATTCCGTTTCCCGGTAGGGCGATGCCACTGAACCGCAATCCAGGTGGTCGCGGCCGATGACGACCGGCGCCGACAATTCACCAGAGGCCACCATGTCGTTGAACTTGACGCCGGCCTTGGCCCGCTCGCCGTAGCCCAGCCAGCAGATCCGGGCCGGCAAGCCCTGGAACGCCACCCGGTCCTGGGCGGCGCGGATCCAGCGGTGCAGGTGCTCGTTGTCCGGGAACAGTTCCAGTACGGCCTCGTCGGTGGCGCGGATATCGGCGGGGTCGCCGGACAGCGCGGCCCACCGGAACGGCCCCTTTCCCTCGCAGAACAGCGGCCGGATGTAGGCCGGCACGAAGCCGGGAAACGCGAATGCGCGGTCGAAACCGGCGTGCCGCGCCTCGTCCCGGATGGAGTTGCCGTAGTCGAACACCTCCGCACCGGCGTCCATGAAGCCCACCATCGCCTCGACATGCTTGGCCATCGACTGGCGTGCCCGGTCGGTGAACTCTTCGGGCTTCTTGTCGGCGTAGTCATGCCAATCGCCGAGGTCGATGCCTTCGGGCAGGTAGGACAACGGATCGTGCGCCGACGTCTGGTCGGTGACGATGTCGACCTCCAGGCCGCGGCGCCGCAGCTCGGGCAACACCACCGCGCAGTTGCCGACCAGCCCGACCGACAGCGGACGCCGGTCGGCCCTGGCCTGTTCGCAACGCCGGATCGCATCGTCGATGCCCTCAGCCAGTTCGTCCAGGTAGCGGTGTTCGACGCGGCGCTGCAACCGGGTCGGATCGACGTCGATGACCAGGCACACCCCGTCGTTCATGGTCACCGCCAACGGCTGCGCGCCGCCCATCCCGCCGGCGCCACCGGTCACCGTCAAGGTGCCGGCCAGCGTGCCGCCGAACCGCTTTGCCGCTACGGCCGCGAACGTTTCATAGGTGCCCTGCAAGATTCCCTGGGTACCTATGTAGATCCACGACCCGGCCGTCATCTGGCCGTACATGGTCAGGCCGAGTTGTTCGAGACGGCGAAATTCCGGCCAGGTGGCCCAGTCGCCGACGAGGTTGGAATTGGCGATCAACACCCGCGGCGCCCATTCATGAGTGCGCATGACGCCGACCGGCTTGCCGGACTGGACGAGCATGGTCTCATCGTCCTTGAGCGTGGTCAGAGTGCGGACCATCGCGTCGAACGCGCTCCAGCTACGGGCCGCTCGGCCGGTGCCGCCATAGACGACCAGGTCGTCCGGACGTTCGGCCACGTCCGGATCGAGGTTGTTCATCAGCATCCGCATCGGTGCCTCGGTCTGCCAGGAACCGGCGGTCAGCGAGTTGCCGCGCGCGGCGCGGACGGGGCGGGCGCCTTCCATGGTCGTTCCTCTCTATAGCTCTGGTCGATACAGCTCTGGTCGATGTAGCTCTGCTTGACGATGACGGACGATCAGCCCGACTACCTCAGCGGACCGGTGACGGCCTCGGCGGCGCGCAGCGCGTCACCCGAGCTCACGTAACGGACGGCGTGTTCGATCTCCGGTGCCAGGTATCGGTCGGTGCCGGGCCCTTCGACATCGCGACGAAGCCCGGCCACCACGGCGGCGGTTGCAGGGGCCGGCTCCAGCGGCGCGCGCAGGTCCAGCGCCCGGGCCGCGGTGAGCAACTCGACCGCAATCACCCGGCCCAGGCCGTCGACGGATCGGCGCAGCTTGCGGGCCGCCGACCAACCCATCGAAACGTGATCCTCCTGCATCGCGCTGGACGGTATCGAGTCGACCGAGGCGGGTGCGGCCAGCCGCTTGAGCTCGGACACGATCGCCGCCTGGGTGTACTGGGCGATCATGTGGCCCGAGTCGACGCCAGGATCGTCGGCGAGGAACGCATTCAGACCGTGATTTCGAGAGACATCGAGAAACCGATCGGTGCGACGTTCGGCGATCGATGCCAGATCGGCCGCCACGATGGCCAGGAAGTCCAGCACGTAGGCCACCGGGGCGCCGTGGAAGTTGCCATTGCTCTCCACCCGGCCGTCGAGCGTGACGACCGGGTTGTCGACGGCGCTGGCCAGTTCGCGGCTGGCCACCGACTCGGCATGCGCGACGGTGTCGCGGGCCGCGCCGTGCACCTGCGGCGAGCAGCGCAACGAGTAGGCGTCCTGGACCCGGGTGCATTCCGGACCACGGTGGCTGGCCATGATCGCCGAGTCAGCAAGTACGGCGCGCAGGTTGGCTGCGCTGTCGGCCTGACCAGGATGCGGGCGCAGCGCCTGCAGGTCGGCGGCGAACACCGCGTCGGTACCCAGTTGCGCCTCGACACTCATGGCCGCGGTGAGGTCGGCGGTCCTGAGCAGCAGCCGCAGATCGTGGCAGGCCAGCACCAGCATGCCGAGCATCCCGTCGGTGCCGTTGATCAGCGCCAGGCCTTCTTTTTCCTGCAATACGATCGGCTCGATCCCGGCCTCGGCCAACGCCTCGGCGGCCGGGCGGAGGACGCCCTCGGCATCGCGGACCTCACCTTCGCCCGTCACCGCGAGCGCGCAATGGGCCAGCGGCGCGAGGTCACCGGAGCAGCCGAGCGAGCCGTATTCGCGGACCACCGGGGTTATGCCGGCCGTCAGCAACCGGGCGTAGGCCTGCGCGGTGACCAGCCGGACACCGGTCCGCCCAGTGGCCAGCGTCGACAGCCGCAACAGCATCAGGGCGCGCACCACCTCGCGTTCTACCTCGGCACCGGAACCGGCCGCGTGCGAACGGATCAGGCTGCGCTGCAACTGGGCGCGCAACTCGGTCGGGATATGCCGGTTGGCCAACGCGCCGAACCCGGTCGACACGCCGTAGTGCGGTTCGACGTCATCGGCAAGTGCCTCAATCACCTTGCGACTTCGCTCGATCTCCTCCGATGCTTCTGGCGCGAGCGCCACCGCTGCTCCGTCGCGCGCGACCGCCACGACATCGTCAAAGGACAGCGGACCTACCCCGACTGAAATCTGATGCATCTGCCCATCCGACACCCCGCGAGGCCGGCGCGCCATGCCCGCCGGGAAGAGTCTGTCTGGGATACCAGACGTTTCGGTTAGGCTGGTCGGATGGCTCAGGTTCCGGCGGCAGATCAGGTGCTGGGCATTTTGAGTTATCTCGGTCAGCGTCCTCGCCCGGTCGCGGCGGCCAGCATCGCACGCGACCTCGAGCTGCCGCGATCCACGACGTACCACCTGCTGAATGCCTTACTGGATAAGGGCTTCGTCGTTCACGTCCCCGAGGATCGGCGATACGCACTCGGCGTCGCAGCCTACGAGCTGGGCACCGGATACAGCCGCCAGGCGCCGCTGGCCAGGCTGGCTCGGATGCCGCTGACCACCCTTGTCGACCGGGCTGGACAGAATGCGCATCTGGCCGTTCTGCACGGTCGTGAGGTCATCTACGTGATCGAGGAGCGGGCGCCCGGTCGGCAACCGCTGGTGACCGATGTCGGTGTTCGGCTGCCGGCCCAACTGACGGCGAGCGGGCGCGCGATGCTCGCCGCGTTGTCCCGTCAGCAGGTGACCGCATTGTTCCCGGATCCGAGCGCGTTCGTGCTCCGAAACGATCGCGGTCCGCGGTCGCTGTCGGCCCTTCGTCAATTGCTCATCCAGGTGCGTCGGCGCGGTTTCGCGACCGAGGACGGCGAGGTCACCGAGCACTTTTCCTCGGTCGCGGCGGTGATTCGCGACCATGGCGGTCATCCAGTGGCCAGCGTCGCCATCACGTTCGACGAGCGGGACATCGACGAGTCGCGCCGCGGGTATCTGGCCGGGCACGTGGTACGCACCGCCGCGTCAATCAGCAGGCGGCTCGGCGGCTAGCAAAAAGTCGAGTGTTCGTTCTGCGTAACTAATCATGTAAGGCGCTCGTTGGTAGCGCTAGGTAGCCAGTTCATTACCGTACGGAGTTGCGAATGTCGGTCACGGCGTACCAGCCGTCGGCGCCCTCGGCGCCGCATCCCGGCCTGCCCGCTCGCTCGCAAGGCCTGCCGTTGTGGCTGATCAGGTTCGTAATTCTCGGCGCGGCGGCTGCAGCCATGTGGCTACTGAGCGGTTTGAGCCATCCGGCATCGGCCGACGCGAGCACTCCAAAGCCGGCCATCCCGAGCAGCAAGCCGCTGCCGAAGCTGATCGACACCACCGTCACGAGCGCCGCACGGCACCTCGACCAGCTTTCACCGGTCGGACTGATCGAAACGACGACAACGTCGCTGAGTTCCACAGTCAGCGGGCCGGTCAACACAACTCGCCAGGTGCCTCGCCAGGTGCTCAGTGCGGGCGGCTCCAGCATCACGCCAGTGATCGGCGGTGCGGTGGTGCCCAACCCGCTTACGCAGGCGAAACCGGCTACCGCTTCGAGCTCAGCGCTACCTGCGCAGCGCGCGTCGGTCGGTGGCCACACAGCCCACCGGACGAACCAGCCGCGACGCGTTGCCGGGGCGAACCCGCCGAGTGCAGCCGGGCCCGCGACATCGCCCGCTCCGCTGCCCTCACACCGGCCGTCCTCGACCTCGACACATCAACTTCCGAACCGGCCGATGCCCGCTCCGATGCCCGCTCCGATGCCCGCTGCGATGCCGGTCTCCCCCGGTGAGCAGGGCGTCGAACCTGGCAGCACGGCCAGCTCGGGCTCGTTCTCGCTGGCCTCGATTCTGCTCCCCGATGACGTTCGAACCAGCCCGGTAATCCGCAGCGACACCGCCATGAATCGCACGGTTACACCGCCGCTGCAGCGGGCCAGCTCGCCAGCTGTCTCCCCCGACTAGGTGGACCACGTCGGCCCTTAGTTCGCCGACACCGTCCCGCAGGTTCTGCCTGCACCTCCCCTAGCTCGGAAAGCGAGAACACACCATGAAGACTTTGACAAAACGCTGCCTACAGGCAGGGTTCTTCGTCGGAGGGATCTGGCTCCTCGGAACTGGAATCGCTTCGGCAGACACATCCCCCGCCGCCGGTGCGCCGCTCGGCAGCTCGCCGGTCGGAGCCAGCGTCTCGATTCCGGTCACGGTGGGCGGGAACTCCGTCAATGTGCTCGGTCACCGCGGATCGGCTCCCGCCGGCTCCGCCACAATCGGCACTCCGCAGCACACGGCCGCCGGCTCCGCTTCGGGCGCGGGCGCGGGCTCGGGCTCGGGCTCGGCAGCCTCGGTCCCCGTCGTTGCCCCCGTCAACGTCTGCGGAAACGCAGTGGGCGTTGGTGGTAACAGCACGGCCGGGTGTGCGCCGGCAGCTGCAGCACCACCGGCGTCCGGGACGAACTCCGGTTCGAGAGCCTCGATCCCGGCGAGCGCCCCCGTCACCGTCTGTGGGAATGGCGTCGGCAACTCCAACGCCAGCTGCACGCCCCCGGCCACCGCGCCGGCACAGTCCTCTGGTTCGGGGGTCGGCGCACCGGTCAACGCGCCCGTCACCGCTTGCGGAAACGCGGGCGGAGTCCTCGGCAGCAGCACCGCCACGTGCGCTCCGGCATCGGCACCTGCCGCCGGTTCCAGCAGCGGCACCGGGTTCAGCGCTCCGATCAGCGCGCCGATCAGCGCGTGCGGTAACGGAGTCGGCGTTCTGGGTCGCGGTTCGGGCGCGTGCGCGGCCGCCGTCACGACCCCGACCAACCCGGGTACCACTGGCACCGCCGGAGTTCCGGTCACGGCTCCGGCCACGGTGTGCGGTAACGGCATCGGACTGCTCGGTTCTGGGTCAGCCAACTGCGGGACGGCGACGAACCCGCCCACCAGCCAGCCGGTGAACAACCCGCCGACCGGCGGTACCAACCCGACCAGCGGTACCGACGCTGCGAATGGTGTCGACGCTGCGGCCGGCCAGCTAGCGGCTGATGGGGCTATCGCTGCCGCAGTCGCAAACGATCGATTGTTGGCCAGCACCGGCGCCTCGACCGGCTTGCTGGAGGTCGTCGGTCTGGGGCTTGTCGTCGCAGGGCTGATGCTCTGCATCGGTGTCCGGCGGCGCATCGGGTGAAGCCACCTGGATCCGGTCATGAGCGCGCCCCCGAGCTCGTGACCGGATCCAGGTCCCCGCGACCGCACGGCATCCCGTGACCGGAGGTCGTCTACAGACAACGCGGAACTCAATCGCCCTTGACGTTCACGATCTGGCGCAACGTGTGCTGCACGGTGACCAGGTCAGCAGCGTCCTGCATGACGACGTCGATGTCCTTGTAGGCGTCGGGATGTTCGTCCAGGAACGCATCGGAGCGTCCCCAGGCGATACCTTTCATCCGCTCGTCGAGATCGGTGCGGGTGAATCGTTTCCTCGCCGCTGATCGCGAGAAGTTTCGTCCCGCACCATGAGGCGAGGAGTGCAGCGCGAGTGCGTTTCCGTTGCCCACCACGACGTAGGACGCGGCACCCATCGAGCCGGGGATGAGGCCCGGCACACCTTCGTGGGCATCGATAGCGCCCTTGCGGGACAGCCATACCTCCTTGCCGAAATGAGTCTCGCGACTGGTGTAGTTGTGGTGGCAGTTGATCTCGTCGGTTCGGGTGACGTCGTCATCTATCCAGTCCTCGAATTCGGCGACAACACGATCCATCATCTCGGCCCGGTTGAGGAAGGCGAACCGCTGCGCCCAACGCAATGCCTGCAGGTAGGACCAGAACTCCTGCTCGCCTTCGACGAGGTAGGCCAGATCCGGATCCGGCAACCGAATCCAGCGACGGGTGCACTGCTGCTGTGCAACCTTGATGTGCTTCATCGCGAGCTTGTTGCCTACGCCCCGCGAACCGGAGTGCAGGAACAACCACACCCGGTCCTGCTCGTCCAGGCTGACCTCGATGAAGTGATTTCCCGAGCCGAGCGAGCCGAGTTGCAACCGCCAGTTGGGCGAGCCGCCGTCGGCCTGCTGGCAACCGGGCATCGCTTCCAACTCCGCGATCCGATCCAGCGCCGTGCCGGTCACGCTGTCGTTGTACTTGCCCGCAGACAACGGGATCGCACCGGTGATGTTGGCGTGCAACTCCGCGACCTCGAGGTCCGCGATGTCCGACCAGTCGTACTGGGTGCGGACGGCCATCATGCCGCAGCCGATGTCCACACCGACCGCGGCGGGCATGAT
Organism: Jatrophihabitans sp.; assembly: GCA_036488285.1. GTDB lineage: Bacteria > Actinomycetota > Actinomycetes > Mycobacteriales > Jatrophihabitantaceae > Jatrophihabitans_A. The sequence continues at coordinate 7,248 of DASXHV010000048.1, forward strand.
CGCGCCAACGGTCGGGATGACCGAGCCGACCGTTGCGCCCTTGCCGAGATGAGCGTCGGGCATCAGCGCAACGTGCGGGTGGATGAACGGCATCATGCTCGTGCTGATGGCCTGGGCTCGGGTCTGCTCCTCCAGGATCGACGCCCAGTTCATCAACCGCTTAGAGATCTGCTCCATGCGCTCCATCATCCGAGTGCTGTCGCGCGATTTTGATCCGGACCGATGTCATCAGGACCGATTGTCCAACCGGTGAAACGCAAAACGTCCGAGCAACCCGACAATGACAACGACAACTCCGGCGCCGACGGCACCTGCCGGCAGACTGGCGGCCAGTGCCAGGCAGCCCAATACGCCCAGGACATTCAACGCGCGTGGCCACCGGCGGTGTTCGCGGTCCTGCGTCAAGGCTGCGAGATTGGCGACCGCGTAGTAGAGCAGCACGCCAAAGGAGGAAAAGCCGATCGTGCCTCGCAGCCCGGTGAGCGCGATGAGCACGCAGACGACCAGACCGACGATGAGCTCCGCGCGGTGCGGGACCCGGTAGCGCGGATGGACCGCGGCCAGCCACGGTGGCAGATCCCGCTGCCGTGCCATGGCCAGGCCGGTACGACCGATCCCGGCAATCAGCGCCAAGAGAGCGCCGGCGCTCGCCAGGGCACCACCAATCCGGACGACCGGCGCGAGTTGGCCGGATCCGGCGGCCTGGACCGCCGCGGTGAGTGGGGCTCCTGCGTCAGCAAGGATGCCCGGACCTGCGGCAGACAGAGCGCTCACGCCGACCGCCAGATAGACCAGCATCGTCAACCCCAAGGCAGTCGGGATCGCGCGCGGAATGGTGCGAGCCGGCTCGCGGACCTCCTCAGCCATCGTTGCGATGCGGGCGTAGCCGGCGAACGCGAAGAACAACAGCCCGGCCGCCTGAAGGGTGCCGTGCAGCCCACCGCCAGCCAGAGACGACCAGCCCCCGATGTGGTTCACAGTGGCGTCACCGCCTGTCCAGATCCCGACCACGACGACCGTGAGGGCCACAAGAGTGGCGCCCACCAGCAGCCTGGTCAGCGCGGCCGTCTTCGCCACCCCGCGGTAATTCGCAGCTACCAGGATCAGCACGAGCGCGATGCCGACCAGCCGCTGTCGCCAGCCCGGCCCGGGCACCGCGTAGCCGGCGAACGTCAGGGCCATCGCCGCGCACGACGCGGTCTTGCCGATCACGAACGACCAGCCGGCGGCGAATCCCCACCATTCGCCGAGGCGCTCTCGGCCGTAGACGTAGGTGCCACCGGACGCGGGAAACTGGGCAGCCAACTGCGCGGAAGCCACCGCGTTGCAAAACGCGATGACGGCCGCCACTCCGAGCCCGATCAGCAGCCCGCTACCAGCAGCGCGAGCGGCAGGACCGAAGGCCGCGAAGACGCCGGCGCCGATCATCGACCCCGTGCCTATCAGGACCGCGTCGGTGAGCCCAAGCCGTCGATTCAGTTCAGAATCGGCTGCCGACACCCGCCGAAGTTACCTCATCCACCTTGCCCGCGACGCCGCTAGGCAGCGGCCGTAATCAACGTCGGGTCGACGACGCGCAGACGATGCAGGTTCGAGCCGATGGCCGCGCCAGCAAACGCTCCGCGGCGATCGGCTTGCCGCACTGCTCACAGGTCCCGTAGTCCCCGGCGTCGAGCCTGCGTAACACGACCTCGAGGTCAGCAAGATGACCCTGCGCCTGATCGACCAACGCGATCACCTGGGCACGTTCGAACGCCAGCGTGGTGCCTTCGGGATCGTGTTCGTCGTCGGTGTTGGCCGCGCTCACCGACTCGATGATTCCGGTTAAATCGCGGTTCAAAGCCTCGATGTGGGCCACTGTGCCGTCCCGGTCTGCGACGAGTCGCTGACGGAGCGCGGCGGGGTTTCCGTCGACGGAATCTGGACCGGCCGGTGAATCGTTCATCGGTTCGACAACGCCACAGATCCCTCTCCGATTCCGGACGGCTGCCGCCGGGGTGCTCACACATCGAGGTGCAGTACCGTCACGTCGGGCTGAGAACGCACGCCTGTTCCGCATACATCGACCTGCCGTCGTCGTCTCCATCTCGACGTGGCAGGGGCGAGAGGTGACATGGCGACGTTGCTCATTCCGCTGCTCCTGGTGATTCTCACGGTCCTGTTCGCCATCGCGGCGCTGCTCTGGTCAGCTGGCTGGTGGATTGCGGTGGTGGTGCTCGCGGCCGTGTCGCTGCTGGGCATCTACGACGTCAGCCAGCGACGGCATGCGGTGCTGCGCAACTACCCGGTCGTCGGGCATTTCCGCTTCATCTTGGAGCGCATCCGGCCAGAAATTCAGCAATACTTCATCGAGCGCAACTTCGACGGCCGTCCCTACGACAGGGACGTCCGGTCCGTCGTTTACGAGCGGGCCAAGGGAATTCACGGCGAGCAGGCGTTCGGCACCGAGCGCGAGGTGAACGAGGTCGGCTATGAATGGGTGCTGCATTCGGCGGCACCACGCGAGCCTGACGAGGAACAGCCGCGGGTGCGCATCGGCGGCCCGGACTGCACCAAGCCGTACGACATGGCATTGCTGAACGTCTCGGCGATGAGCTTCGGCGCGCTGTCGTCGAACGCGTTGCGCGCGTTGAATGCCGGAGCAGCGCGGGGCGGCTTTGCCCACGACACCGGCGAGGGCGGCCTGACGAAGTATCACCTGGAAAACGGCGGTGACCTGATCTGGGAAATCGGCAGCGGCTACTTCGGGACGCGCACCGAAAAGGGCGACTTCGACGGCGAGATGTTCCGTGACAAGGCCGCGCACCCGCAGGTCAAGTGCGTGTCGTTGAAGCTGAGTCAAGGCGCCAAACCCGGCATCGGCGGAGTGCTCCCGGCCGCAAAGGTCAGCGCGGAGATCGCGCATGCCCGCAACGTTCCGCAAGGCGAGAAATGCGTGAGTCCGGCCGCGCACAAGGTGTTCAGCACGCCGCGCGAACTCGTACAGTTCATCGCCAGAATGCGTCTGCTCGCTGATGGGAAGCCGACCGGCTTCAAGCTGTGTGTCGGCTATCGGCACGAGATTCTGGCGATCTGCAAGGCGATGGTCCAAGAGCAGATCACTCCGGATTTCATCGTGATCGACGGATCAGAGGGCGGCACCGGTGCCGCACCGCTGGAGTACGAGGACCACGTCGGGACTCCACTCACCGACGGCCTGATCATGATGCACAACGCCCTGGTCGGCACCGGTCTACGCGATCGGATCAAACTCGGTGCCAGCGGCAAGGTGTCCACCGGAACCGACATCGTCAAGCGTCTGGCGCAAGGTGCGGACTACACAAACGCCGCACGGGCGATGATGATGGCAGCCGGCTGCATCCAGGCGCAGAAATGCCATACCAACGCCTGCCCGGTCGGGGTGGCTACCCAGGATCCGCGTCGCGCCCGAGCGTTGGATGTGATCGACAAGACCGAACGGGTCTACCGCTACCAGCAGGCCACCGTCGCGCAGGCACAACGCATGATCGGCTCGCTCGGACTTGCCGGTCCGCAGGAGCTTCATCCGGCGATGCTGATGCGCCGGATCGATCACGTCAACACCCGCAGCTACGCCGAGCTGTACGACTGGCTGTCCCCCGGTGAACTGCTCACAGATGCTCCCCCGGACTGGGCCAGCGACTGGACGGCAGCCTCGGCAGACACTTTCAACCGCGTCAAGTAGCGCCTCATCCAGAGAGGGATTTCGCGATGCCTACCGTTGCCGAAATGATCGTCACCGCGCTCGCCGAGCAGGGCGTCCGCACGGTGTGGGGGGTGGTCGGTGACGCGTTGAACCCAGTCACCGACGCGATCCGCCGGGAGGACCGGATCGAGTGGATCGGGGTTCGCCACGAAGAGGTGGCGGCCTTCGCCGCGGCGGCCCAGGCACAGCTGACCGGGACGCTCGGCGTCTGCATGGGCACCGTTGGGCCTGGCTCGGTGCATCTGCTGAACGGCCTGTACGACGCGAAGAAATCACACGCGCCGGTGCTCGCCATCTGCGGCCAGGTTCCGCTCGAGGACATCGGCAGCGACTACTTCCAGGAGGTCGACAACGACCGGCTGTTCCAGGACGTGGCCGGCTACTCCAGGACGATCACCGCCGCGAGCCAAGCCACCACCATGCTGGAACAGGCCGTGCAATCCGCGTTGCACGGACCCGGTGTGGCTGTGCTGACTCTGCCAGGCGATGTCGGCGGTCTGGACGTGCCCAAGGACAGCCCGACGCCGCGATTCGTCGCAGCGCATCCGCCGACCGTGCCCGACAACGCGTCCCTGGACCAGGCCGCCGCGCTGATCGACGACGCCGCATCGGTAACCCTGCTGGTCGGCATCGGCGCCCGCGACGCCCGCGACGAGGTCCTGTCGTTGGCTGAGCGCGTCCAGGCACCGATGGTGCTGACCCTCAAAGCGAAGCCTGGCCTGGAACGCGAGAACCCTTACCAGGTAGGTCAAAGCGGCTTGATCGGCAACCCCGCGGCGACCGTTGCCTTCGATGGTTGCGACCTGTTGCTGATGATCGGAACCGACTTCCCGTACCGGGAGTGGTACCCGACCGGCAAGACCGTCATCCAGATCGACTCCGCCGGCGAGCACATCGGCCGGCGGACCGGTATCGACCTCGGACTGATCGGCCACGCGGGGCCGACCGTGGCCGCGTTGCTCGAACGCATCGCAGCCAAGCAGGACGGCTCGCACCTGCAGCACAGCCGCTCCAGCTACGAGTCATGGCGGGACCGGCAGGCCGCGCTGATCGATCCCGACCACGACCGGGGCGTGATCGGCCGAATCCGGGAGCGCTTGGACAACACCCAAGATCGGATCCGTCCGGAATTGCTGGCCGCCGCGATCGACCGGCACGCCGCGCCGGATGCCATCCTCACCTCAGACACCGGTATGTCCACCGTGTGGTTGTCGCGCTTCGTCACGATGTCGGATCGCCGGGACCTGATCGGCTCGTTCAATCTCGGGTCGATGGCCAATGCGATGCCGCAGGCCCTCGGCGCGCAGGCACTGGACCGCAGTCGTCAGGTGATTGCATTGTGTGGTGACGGCGGCCTGTCCATGCTGCTCGGCGACCTCATCACCGCGGTCAGCCACAACCTGCCCGTCAAGCTGGTGGTCTTCGACAACGGCCGGCTCGGCATGGTCAAGCTCGAGCAGGAGCAGGGCGGCCTGCCCGAATTCGGCACCGTGCTGCACAACCCGGACTTCGCCGCGGTGGCCCGTGCCATCGGACTGCACGGCGTGCAGGTGTCAGACCCCGAGCTGGTGGACGATGCGGTCCGCGAGGCATTGGGGCACGATGGGCCGGTACTGCTCGACGTACTGACCAATCCCGAGGAGATCTCGGTGCCTGGCAAGGTGAAACTCAATCAAGCATGGGGCTTCGCGATCTCCAAGATCCGCGAAACGGTCCTCAGCGAAGGAGACTCATGAGTGCGCCGACCGTCGCCCTGCTCGGCACCGGCACGATGGGGTTGCCGATGGGACGCAAGATCGCCGCTGCCGGCATGCCACTACGCGCCTGGAATCGGCATCGCGACAAGGCTGAACCGCTCACATCCAACGGTGCAACCGTCACCGACACCGCCGCCGATGCCGTGGCCGGCGCTGACCTCATCATCACGATGCTCTACGACGCCGACAGCGTCGCGGCCGTGATCGCCTCGGCCGCGGAGAGCTTGGGGCCGGCTGCGATCTGGTTGCAGATGAGCACGGTCGGGGTTGCCGGCGCGGACCGACTTGCCGCCCTCGCGGACGAACTCAGCCTCAGCTATCTTGACTGCCCCGTGCTCGGCACCAAGAAACCTGCCGAGGACGGGGCGCTGACCGTTCTGGCTTCCGGGCCCGAGCAGCATCGGGCTGCGGCGCAGCCGGTATTCGATGCCGTCGGATCCCGGACGATATGGGTCGGCGCGGCCGGCGCGGGTAGCCGTCTCAAGCTGGTCGCCAACTCCTGGATTCTCGCGCTGCTGGAAGGCATGGCCGAGTCGCTGAAGCTGGCCGACGGACTCGGCCTGGACCCGGGGCTGTTCCTGCAGGCCGTGGCCGGCGGCGCGATGGACGCGCCATACCTGCAACTGAAGGCGGCCAGCATGCTGGCCGGATCCTTCGAACCGGCGTTTGCATTGTCGGGCGCCGAGAAGGACGCCGGCCTGATCATCGAGGCCGCGCAGACAGCCGGTGTCGAGATGGCGGTGACCGAGGCCGCCCGCCGATACCTGCAGGCGGCAATCGAAGCCGGTCACGGCGACGAGGACATGTCGGCGATCTACCTAGCCCACTGAGAACATGCCCACTGAGAACATGCCCCTGAGAACAAGCCCTGAAAACATTTCCCGGCTAGTCCGGCGGCAGCCCTTGCCAGTGTGGATCGGAATACAGCACCTGCTTGGTGATGAGCGGCGGTCCGTCCTCACGGCGGGCGTACAGCACATAGCTACTGCTCTGAGCGCCGGGCGTCTCGCTGGCTTCCTCTGCCTGGTGCAGTAGCACCGACGGCGACTCCATCCGGGGGGTCAGCATCGACACGCCGATCGCGGTGTGCGCCCGGGAGCCGGTTTTCTGTTCGGTCTTGTCGAGCGCCTGCCGGATCCGCCCCGCGAGGTTGTCCAGGTGTTCCGGCCTGACCTCCTCAGCGACGATGACGAACTGATTTTGCCCTATCCGGCCGATCACATCGCCACCGCGCAGTGTGTGGCTGAGCGTCTCGGCCACTGCGAGGCGCTGGTCGTCGCTGACGTCGTCGGACCCGCCGAGACTGCAGACCAGGACGGCGCCCGTGGTTCCCAACCGACGCGCCCGGTCGAGCACGTCGGTCATGCTCTCCTCGACGGCGTCCCGGTTCAGCAGGTTGGTCAACGGATCCTGCCGCGCGACCTGCTCGTCCTCGTGCTCGCCGCGCGCTCGCAGATCCTCGACCTGCAGGATCGCGTACAACGGCTTGTCGTCATCGTCGAACAGCGGCGACACCGTGACCTGGGTCCAGATGATGTCGCCGTCGGGCCGCACGTACCGTCGACGGGCCCGGAACGGGGTACGCCGGCCGGCCATCGCGCGCCGCAAGGCCGATTTGCCGAGGTGTGCGTCCTCGGGATGGCCGAGGTCGAAGAACGTGAGCTCCTGCAACTCGGCGGCATTGCGGGCGGTGAGCCGGCACAGCGCGTCGTTGACGGTCAGCAGCCGTCCGGGCGCGCTCGGGTCGAGACTGATCGTTGCCATGCCGACCACCGATTCGGCGAACGCGGTGGCGAATCCGGTCCGCGCGATCCGGGCTTCCTCGCGGGCCGATTCGGCGCTGCGCCGAGCGGCGAACACCTTGTCCTGAAGCATCGCGGTGGCCACGATCCTGCCGATGTGCGCCAGCAGCTGATCCCAGGACGCCCGCACCGTCGCGTCCCACTCCGCTGCATCATCGGGGCGTCGGGCGGCAAGTTCGCCGATCACGGCGCCGGCCGCATCCGACAGCGAAAACCCGCGCGGCTCTGGCCCAGCTCCCCGCGCACGTCCCCAGCGTCGTCGGCCACGCTCACCCACCGTCGCGACCAGATCAGCCGACCCGTCGCTGCGTGACACCTCGATTTGAATTGCACTGCAGCCGAAGCTCCCGCATGCCCATTCGATCAGACCGGTGAGACCGGCTTCGGTGTCGGCACTGAGGTACGCGCGCAACAACTGCTCGGCAAGCTTCGGAGCATCAACGGTCAACGGGGCCGGGACGGTCATCGCGCAACGCCGGGTGCGAACACGAGCATCGCGTGGCTGGTCCTCTCAGGAAGGCCGAGTGGGAGTCGCGACCTTAAGCCGCAAATCCTACGCCGACTCCACCGCACCGTCGCGTCAAACGGCTGGCTCCCTGAAGGGTGAAGGCGCTGCTGCAGTGCAACGATGTGATGGGTAGGGTTCAACAGAAGGTCGAGAGGCTGGCACCAAACGCAACTCGACCGAGTCGCTCGACAGCGAGCAGTTCCGATACGTGCTCCGCATCAGCTCGACGAGGCGGAATGCGACCCCTCGCCCGGGGCGAAAACGGCGTAGATACGAGAGTCGAGGAAGTGTCTGCAGGCGAGAGTGCCAAGTCCGGCAAGGGCAGCGGGCGAGGCAAGGCGGCTAGCAGCGGCACGCACGATTTCGTGGTAGTCGGCAATCGCCTGCCGCTGGACCGCGTCGAGGCCGCAGACGGCACGGCGGAGTGGCGGCCCAGTCCTGGTGGGCTGGTCACAGCGCTCGAACCGGTCATGCAAAAGGCCGACGGCGCGTGGATCGGATGGTCGGGCTCGGCAGGCGAAGCGCCGGCACCCTTCGACGCCGACAACATGCACCTGGTTCCGATTTCGATGTCGGAGGAAGAAGTCGCTCGGTTCTACGAAGGATTTTCCAACGCCACCCTCTGGCCGCTGTACCACGACGTCATCGCGCCGCCGGAATTCCACCGTGCCTGGTGGGACGCCTATCGGACCGTCAATCGCCGCTATGCCGAGGCCGCTGCCCAAGAGGCGTCGCCGCACGCCACCGTCTGGATACACGACTACCAGCTGCAACTGGTGCCGGGATACCTGCGCGAACTACGGCCCGATCTGCGAATCGGGTTCTTCAACCACATCCCGTTCCCCGGCTATGAGATCTTCGCGCAGCTACCGTGGCGCCGCGAGATCGTCGAGGGGTTGGTGGGCGCCGATCTGATCGGCTTCCAAAGGCGATCGGATGCGACGAACTTTCTGCGCGCCTGCCGACGTGCCGCCGGGCTGACCACCCGAGGTAGCTCGGTGACGGTCGCGTCAACAGCTGACCGCAGCAAGTTGAGGCACGCCCAGGTCGGTGCGTTCCCGATCTCCATCGACACCGCAGCGATGGCTGACCTCGCGCGCCGGGATGACGTGCGCGCTCGAGCCAAGGAGATCCGCAGTGCGCTCGGCGATCCGGACGTCGTGCTGCTGGGCGTGGATCGCCTCGACTACACAAAGGGAATCCTGCACCGGCTGAAGGCCTACGGCGAGGTGCTGGCCGACGGCTATCTCAGGCCGCCCCAAGCGGTGCTGGTGTTGGTTGCAAGCCCCAGCCGCGAGCGGGTGGAGCAGTACCAACTGCTGCGCGAGGAAGTCGAGGCGACGGTGGGCCGGCTCAACGGTGACTACGCCGCGATCGGGCATCCACCGGTGCACTACCTGCATCAGTCCTACCCGAAGGAGGAGATGGCTGCGCTCTATCTGGCCGCCGATGTCATGCTCGTGACCTCCCTTCGGGATGGCATGAACCTGGTCGCCAAGGAATATGTGGCTTGCCGGATAGACGAGACCGGGGTGCTGGTGCTCAGTGAGTTCACTGGCGCGGCCGATGAACTCGGAGCTGCGTTGCTGGTCAACCCGCATGACATCTCAGGCGTCAAGCAGGCGATCGTTCGGGCAACTCAGATGTCACCGCACGAAGTGAAGCGGCGAATGCGCTCGATGCGCCGGCGCGTCCGCGAACACGATGTGTCGCATTGGGCAGACGCATTCCTGGCGAAGTTGCAGCGCAGCTCCGGCAACGACGTTGCAGACCCTGGCGCGCCTTCGACGTAGGTTGGGCACATGACGAACTGGGTGGGGATTGCAGGCTGGACCTACCCGCCGTGGCGGGGAGAGTTCTATCCCGCCGGCCTGGCGCACCACCGCGAGCTGAGCTATGCGGCCTCGAAGCTCACTTCGATCGAGATCAATGGTTCGTTCTATGCATTGCAGCGACCGTCGAGTTACTACGGCTGGGTCAACCAGACCGGGCCGGACTTCGTCTTCTCCGTGAAGGGGCCGCGCTTCATCACGCACATGAAGCGGCTTGTCGATGTCGGACTCCCGCTGGCGAACTTCTTCGCGTCCGGCGTGCTCGCGCTCGGCGACAAGCTCGGCGCAATGCTGTGGCAACTTCCGCCGACGATGCAGTTCGACGCCGAGCGCATCGAAGCGTTCCTGTCCCAGCTACCGCGCTCCACCGGCGAGGCGGCATACCTGGCGCGTCGCCACGAGAAGCGGCTCGCCGGCCGAGCCTGGACGGGCACGGTGACGGACCGGCCACTTCGGCACGCCGTGGAGGTGCGGCACGACAGTTTCCGATCGCCGCTGTTCCTGGAGCAGCTGCGAGAACAAGCGGTTGCGATCGTCGTCGCCGACACCGCCGGACGATGGCCGCAGTTGTTCGAGGTGACCGCCGACTTCGTCTACGTCCGGTTGCACGGCGCGAAGGAGTTGTACGCCAGCGGCTACACCCCGCAGGAGCTGAAGCGGTGGGCACGGCGGATCGAGGACTGGAACAGCCAGGGTTTGGACGTCTACACCTATTTCGACAACGACATCAAGGTGCGTGCACCCTACGACGCCCAGAGCCTGCAGGACCTGTTGGGCCTCAGGCCGGGCGCGCGTCCGGCCGTCGCCGAAAGCTCGGGCTGAGGCCGAGCTCAGGTCGAGGACGACTCAGGTCGAGGACAGCTTGGCATCGGCGATGGTCGGCTCGAACAGTTCGATCGGGTTGCCGGATGGGTCCTCGATCAGAACCTGGTTGCCGCCCATTCCAGTGACAATGTCGTTGCGGAACCGCACTCCCGAGGCACGCAGGCTCTCGACGAGGCCCGGCAGGTCGGCGACCTCAAGCGTGAACCGGTTCCAGCCACCCGGTTCGGGCACGGTCCCGTCCGGCATGGCCTGCGCCCCGCCGCCCGGACCGCCCGCTCTGCCGGGCGCGCTCAACAGCAACCGGAGCTCGCCCAGACTGAGCATCGCAAAGGCCGGGGCCGGATGCATCACCTCCTCAAACCCGAGCCGATCGCGATAGAACTCGATCGCCGCGTCGACGTCGTCCACGATGTAGCGCACGCTGACCGATGCCATAGGTGCCTCCGAAGCGACAGGGTGGGCGATCGCCATCTCCCGTTCGACGATCGCGCTATAGCAGGTGTACCAGCATGTACACCGTGGTGACGTTCATGGCCAGCCGGCAGCCGGCGGTCAGTGACGGTGCCATCGCGCCAGGTGCTGCCGCCGGGTCACGCGGACTGGCTGGCCGACGGATGCGGCTCATGCCGAGATAACCCAGGTACCCCAGGCAAGTCCGATAACTCTGTGCCGTCACACCGACCATTGCTACGAGCAACAGCGCGCCGAGCGCCGGGCTTGTGGCGATGCTGAGATGGCCGGCACCCGCGACGTGCATGGCCGCCATGGTCGCGCCGGACATTCCCGCCGTCGATGCCCCGCCGACCAGCAGCATGTACAGCATCGCGGCACACGCGAGCACCTGCCGCGCGGGATCGCCGAACGAAACACCCCCGCCATCGTCGGCATCGCGATCACCGACGTGCGCGTACCTGATCATGCTCAGCCAGGCGAACCAGAGGGTCGGGACGAGGAAGGCGATCGCCCAACGCCTGCTGTCGCCCGGGCTCAGTGATCCGAGCAGCATGGCTGCCATCGTCGCACCCATCGCGGCGTGGCTCAGGTCGACGTCGATCTCCAGCCGGTGACGACGCAACCCGAATGCGACCAACCGGACGATGTGGTACCCGGCCGTAGCGGCCATGACCGCCGCTAACGCCCATCGAAGCCACATCGTTGAAGCCATCCGGGCCCCGTCCTGATCGGACTGATCATCTGGCTGTCGCAGCATGTGTACCGGGCCTCACGGCTGTCAACGTCGAGCTAAGCATTTGCTTAATTGGCTCTGAGCTCCCGACCCCGAGCGAATTAAGGGAGTCCTTAGGTCGCCGTTGACATTGCCGCTCGCCGGGCGCCGAATACAGGCGAGCACCCACGTCACCGGACCGAATCACGGGAGCCGGGCCTTGGGGTCTGCCAGGGAATGGGGCGTTGAGCATGCAGGTTCCCGCACCTTTTGAATACGAACGCGCTACCAGTGTGGATCAGGCGATCGGGTTGATGGACCGGCTCGGCGACACCGCACGGCTGGTCGCCGGTGGACACAGCCTGCTTCCGATGATGAAGCTGCGGCTGGCCAATTTCGAATACCTCATCGACATCAACGACCTGCACGACGAACTCGGCACCATAACCGTCGAGCCGACCCAGATCCGGATCGGCGCGATGACCAGACATCGCGAACTGCTCGAGTCCGACGAGCTCGCCGCGGCATTCCCGATCTTCCGCGATGCCGAGCGGGTGATCGCCGATCCGGTGGTCCGCAACCGAGGCACACTCGGCGGGTCGTTGTGTCAGGCCGACCCGTCCGAGGACCTGTCCGCGGTCTGCACAACTCTCAATGCCAGTTGCGTGATTCGCGGCCGGGACGGCGAGCGCGTCGTAACGATGGAGGAGTTCCACCGCGGCCCGTACGAAACCGCGGTCGGTGAGGCCGAGATGCTCACCGAGGTTCGCTTCCCGCTTCGTCCCAACGGATCGAGCGCCTACGAAAAGGTGGAGCGACGGGCCGGCGACTGGGCAGTCGTGTCGGTCGGCGCTGCGATCTGGATGGACGGCGACGTGATCAGCGATGCCCGGGTCGGATTGGCCGCGGTCGGGCCGAACACCACCGGCATGCCGGCGATCTCCGAGGCGCTGCACGGCAAGGTGCCCTCGGAGGAGCTGTATGCGCGGGCCGGCGAACTGGCCGCCCAAGGATGCACGCCGGTGACCGACATGCGGGGCAGCGCCGAATACAAGAGTCATCTCGCTAACGAACTGACCCGACGGGCGTTGCGCCGGGCCGTTGCCCGAATCGGCGAAGGGGTCTGATCATGCAGGTATCGATGACGGTCAATGGCGACGATGTCACCCGGGAGATCGAGGGGCGGCTGCTGCTGGTCCATTTCCTGCGCGATCATCTGGAGCTCACCGGAACGCATTGGGGCTGCGACACGAGCAACTGCGGGACCTGCGTGGTGTGGCTGGACGGCGAGCCGGTGAAGTCGTGCACGGTGCTGGCGGCGATGGCCGGCGGCCACGAGGTGCGCACGGTCGAGGGCTTGGAGCAGAACGGCGAACTCGACCCGGTGCAGCAAGGCTTCATGGAATGCCACGGCCTGCAATGCGGCTTCTGCACTCCCGGCATGATGATGACCGCGCGGGCGCTGCTCGACCGTGATCCGGACCCGTCCGAGGGCGTCATCCGGGAGGCGATCTCGGGCCAGATCTGTCGCTGCACCGGCTACGCCACGATCGTCCGGTCGATCCGATGGGCGGCGATGCACCCAGCGGGATCAGCCGGAACTGCGACAGACGAATCGGTCCCTGGCGCTGACGAAGGTGTTCCCGATCAGGCAGCCGAACTCGACGCCGACGAGAAAACCCCGGCGACAGCAGGGAGTGCGTCATGACCGCAGTAGAGGATCGTCGGCTCACCGAGTTCGAGGACAACGATCAGAAACCCATCGGTCACGGCCGGATGCTTCGCAAGGAAGACCCGCGCTTCATCCGGGGCCGCGGCCGATACATCGACGACGTGCAGCTCAAGGGAATGCTGCACCTGGCGATCCTGCGGTCCCCGATGGCGCACGCCAAGGTGGTCAGCGTCGACATCACCGCGGCGCAGGCGCATCCCAAGGTCAAGCTCGTCGTCACCGGAGCAATGCTCGCCGAGAAGGGCCTGGCCTGGATGCCGACCCTGTCCAATGACGTGCAGGCCGTGCTGGCCACCGACAAGGTGCGCTTCCAGGGCCAGGAGGTGGCGTTCGTCGTCGCCGAGGACCGCTACGCCGCCCGGGACGCACTGGAGCTGATCGACGTCGAGTACGAGCCGCTGCCGGCCGTCGTCGACGCCCGCCGCGCGTTGGACCCGGACGCCCCGGTCATCCGCGACGACAAGGACGGCAAGACGGACAACCACATCTTCGACTGGTCCTCGGGCGACAAGGAGAAGACGGACCGGGTCTTCGCGGAGGCCGAGGTCGTCGTGGCGCAGGATGTGCTGTACCCCCGGGTGCACCCGGCACCGCTGGAGACCTGCGGATCGACGACGACCTCAATCGGCTCGTACTCGACCTCGATCAGCTCGAGCGCGTCGCGCGCGGCGTAGCGGTCGTCGGCGACGACGAACGCCACCTCCTGGCCCTGGAAGCGGACCTTGTCGGTGGCGAGCACCGCCTGCACATCGCCCGACATCGTCGGCATCCAGGCGAGGCCGCGGGCCTCCAGGTCCTTGCCGGTGATCACCGCCTGGACCTTCGGCTGCTGCAGCGCGACGGTCGTGTCGATCGAGGCGATCCACGCGTGCGCGTACGGGCTGCGCAGGACGGCGGCGTGGAGCATGCCCGGGAGCTGGACATCGTCCACATACCGGCCCTGTCCGCGGATGAAGCGCCCGTCCTCCTTGCGCCGCATCGGACCGAACCCGATCACGCGTTCATCCGGCGATGCGATCACCGCGCGCTTGGTTGGGACTGTCGGACCATGGTGTCGCCTCTCCGAAGGGCACTTTCTCAAAGCTCCCCGCGCCCCGTCAACCATAGCTAAGCG